>JASFFJ010000305.1:0-8903 GCA_050124355.1 Desulfobacterales bacterium
GGATAGGTGGTTATCACACAATATTCCAATGATTTGTTTCATATCCAAATCCAAAACTCAAGAGATTTCAATAAGTTTAAAACACAATATAAAGGGCTATGTAATTTTCGGGAAAGTTATAGATTGGCCAAACAAATTCATAATCTCGGCAGACTATAGATTGTGTAATTTAAAATCTAAATTTTGAGCTGAGTGTGGACTATGTGCCTTATTCAAATCATGGATATTTCTAAAATTATTATAGATTTGTATCTCCAATAGCCAAAGTCCCGATTTTCGTCAATTCCTGAGGTCCATCTACATCACCGGGGATAGTTTTTTATATCCCAATAGTTTTTGACAATCAAGCAATCATAAACAGATTACTTGAAAGGCCAATTAAAAGCGGATAACGCCCAAAATGAATATGAAACGATCATAAGAGCCTTAGAGGTTTCAAATTTCAGCAAGACAAAAGCGGCCAAGTTACTGGGAATCAGCCCAACGACCTTCTGGAAAAAGTTAAAACAAATTAACAGCTATTCCAAGGGGTTTTTTTGAACTCAGCAGCGCTTTCGGGTTGAATATCATGACCGGCGGAGTTACCATGGTCACGAAAAAACGTCGAACGATCCTGATTACCGATGCAACCGCAGTCCGGCTGGTCTGGTAGGCATGGCACCAGATTCGAAGCCACGAAACTATAAGGAGTTTATATGAGCCATCCAAAACTATTGGTTCTCGACGATTACGAAGGACAGTTGGCCAAAGCTTCAGCAATGAACCGTTTGCGAAAACTGGCCGACGTGACAATTCTTAATTATCCCCTTGGGACTGACGATATGCTTCGGTTAAAACGTTTCCAGGTTTTGTTGACACTTAGAGAACGTACTCAACTAGATGAGAATCTATTCAAATTCTGCGACAATCTGGAAATAGTTTTACAAACAGGGGGGCACGCTTATCATCTTGACAAAACAGTGGCAAACAAGCGGGGAATAGTTGTTGCTTTAGGGCGGCGGGTAACTCGGCCGATGGTGGTTGTTCCTGAGTTGGTTTTTGGATTTGTGCTCGGTTTGATACGAGAAATTTATCCTTTAACGACTCAAATGTCGGCCGGAGAATGGCCCCAGTCTATGGGAAGCTCGCTTGCCGGCCGCAGGTTGGGCATTCTTGGTTACGGGCGTCTTGGACGGCCAGTCGCACGCATCGCCAAAGCGTTTGACATGAATGTCATTGCCTGGGATCGAGGATCATCTTATCGCAGTAATGATCTCGGTGTTGTGCGCATGCCATTAGATGATCTTCTGGCCAGCTCTGATATCGTATCTATTCACCTTCGCCTGTCGGATGAGTCACGAGGACTTATCAATCGTGATCGATTGGCCAAAATGAAAGCCGGGTCATTGTTGATTAACACTTCCCGGGGAGCGATTGTTGATGAAGACGCATTGGTAGAGGCGTTGAATGAAAATCGTATAGCGGGTGCGGGGCTCGATGTGTTTGCTGTTGAACCGCTGCCTTCTTCTAGTCCTCTGAGGAAAATGCCGAATGTCCTGTTGACACCCCATATTGGATGGCAGGTCAGCGATGTACTACACGAATTTGTAGAGATTGCGGCGGATCAATTGACCATGTGGCTTAAGGGGCGTCTCTCCAAGGAAGAAGTTTTGAATCCTGAAGCGATAAAAGTTTCCAGAACACGAATTGGCAATCTCGCCGAATCATAACATCCATATTACAATGCCCTAAATAATGTTACAATTTAAAACGGTCGATTTAATGGACCGGTTCGAGCAGCAGATTCAGGTGGTAAATCCTGACGGCATCCTGGCGGTCGGTATGGATTTGCTGCATACCTGAAAGGAAGTTCATAATGGAGCAGGTGAATACCCCAACAAACAGAAACGTGCGTGTTGCTCCGTCGAAACTGAAGGCCTTGGTCTGTCGTATTTTCGTTTATAACGGACTGCGCGGCGACCACGCTGAAATCGCGGCCCATGCCTTGGTTAAAGCGAGTCTGCGCGGTGTCGACTCCCACGGAGTGGCACGGGTAGCGATGTACTGCGAGCGCCTGCGACGCAAAGTAACCAATCCGCGTCCCGAAATCACAGTTACCCGCGTAGCGCCGGCGGTGGCGCAGATTGACGGCGACAACGGACTCGGTCTGGTTGTGGGCAATTGCGGAATGAATGAAGCGATCGCCATTGCCAAAGAATTCGGTATCGGTCTTGCCGGGGTCAAGCGCAGTGGACATTACGGTATGGCGGCATTGTATATTCTTCAGGCCATTGAAGCAAATTGCATCGGTATGGCATTTACCAACGCTTCGCCCGCGATGGCCGTCTGGGGGGGCCGGAAACCGTTTCTCGGAACCAGCCCTTTTGCCGCAGGCGCACCGTCTGGCAGCGGGCCACCCTTCCTGATCGACATGGCCTGTTCGGTGGTGGCGCGCGGCAAATTGAAATTTGCCGCCCAGCGGGGTGAACCGATACCCGAAGGATTGGCTTTGGATAAAAAAGGTCGTCCGACGACCGATGGCCAGGCTGCCTTTGAGGGGGTGGTGTTGCCGTTTGGCGGTGTAAAAGGATCGGCCCTGTCCATGCTGATGGAGGTTTTGAGCGGGGTCCTGACCGGTGCGGCCTTCGGCGGTGACGTTCGCAATCCATTCACCGGCCTTGACAGTTTCCAGGGCACCGGACATTTTTTCATGGCCCTCAAAGCCGATGCTTTCATGCCCTTCGAGCAGTTTAAAGAACGTCTGGGTACCCTGGCGGCTAGAGTCAAAGCCCAGCCGCCGGCCGAGGGCGTTGATCAGATTCTTATGCCAGGTGAACCCGAGGCGCTAACCGAGTCCGAACGGTCTGAAAATGGAATCCCCCTGACCCCGGACGTCGTTGCATCGCTGATGGCCGAGGCCGACCTGGCAGACATTTCAATCGATTTTACATAAACCCATTCATACCCTGGACCTGGAATCCGCCGAAAGCCTGTTATAATTTCGGTGCATCGCGGGGCAAGGGGGGGCGGGTCTCAGCACCAAAGATTCATTAATGTATCGCTTCTCAAATCAATCATAGCGTCGTCCCCGATGTTTAAGTATAACAACGTGACGGGTCACTCGCGTCTGTGCGCCATGACGTGCATCCGGCTTATTAGGCGCATCATATTTTCCGGTAATAAGTTGTCCTGAATCTGCGTACCGGAGGATCTTCAGCGCTTATGCATCGTACCGCCTTCGCGCGAAGGCCTGGCGGAAGGACTTGAAGTGTGTGAGATTCTGACACGATATCTAACATTGCTTTCCATTCGATCGGTGGACGGAACAGGTCCGCAACGATATACGATACGGACGATTCCGGGAAACGCTTTTGGCTCCAGGCGATCTGATTTGACCGGATAAATAAAATCAGGACCCATCTCCGGATCATCGAGCCTTTTTTTGCCGACCTTCTTAATTGCCTTTCGAACTTTATCGATGTCTGTGTCGCAAGGAAACTGCAGACAAATTTTCTGAGGATCGGCAGCAACGTATAGCTGCGGTCCTGGGTTGCCGTGGCCCCACATTCCCGCTTATTTTAAAAGCATGATCGTAATGTAACCTGAAGGCAAAACCCACGCAAAGAGAACAAAACATGCGTGAAAGTGAAGAAATTAACCACGCCATGATGATAATGGCCAGTAAAGCAACGAAAAGTGCTCGTATACCCGAAGCTTCGGTTCCAAAAAACGGCAAAAAAGCGAAAGGCAGAAAATTGAAAATACTAAAATACCGATGTACTGAACATTTTTCTGACGGTGGTTTTTATTTGAGTTGAAAAGGGTAAATAATTTTCCAGTCTTGTCTCATGTCCACGACGGTCCATCCATTAGTGAGTGCTTCATCCAGGGCTTTATCCAGATGGCCAATTTTCGACTTTCTATCATATTCCCACTCCCGCTCTACATCGGTATGGCGAACGATGAACATAAATCGCGCACCTTTTCCGGCCGCAGTCCACTGAAGCATCTGCAGGTCGCCATCTGAATTGCCGAAGGCAGCAATCGGACGGCGGCCGATATGCTGGTTGATGCCGACAGGTTTGCCAGCCTTGTCGTCGATGAAGTTGATCTCCGGAAGCCGGACGAGCACGGGTTTGCCATTACGTATTTCAAATTTTGTCTTGATGCTCGAGCCTACCACTTGTTCCGGCGGAATCCCGTAAACACCCTCGGTCCACGGCCGCATGAACTCGATGCCCCCACCGGAGACAATGTAAGTCTTGAAGCCGTTGGCCCTCAGGTAAGCCAACACCTCTAACATCGGCTGAAAAACCAAGTCTGTAAACGGCCGTTTGAAGCGGGGATGTTTAGCAGCAGCCAACCAGTCTTTGACGGTTTGCTCGAACTCAGTTGTTGTCATTCCGGCGTGTGTGGCCATTATAAGTTCCAATAATCCCTTCTCTCCTGAAGCGGCAAGCGCCTGCATGTCGTTTTCGAGGACGGCCTTAAACGGCTGTTGGGTTTTCCATGCCGGGTTCTGCGGCGCAAGCGACTTTACCCGATCAATGGCAAAAAAGAGCTGAAAATACATCGGCTGCTCGCTCCATAGCGTGCCGTCGTTGTCAAAAGTGGCAATGCGCTGCTCCGGGACTACAAAGTCTGGACTGCCGGATTGGGTCACCCGGGTTACAAAGTCGATGATGGATTGTTTAGCGGTACCTTCATTCCAGGAAGGCAACGGATCCTGGTCTCCGACAGCGATAGTGGATAACATCCCCAGGGTTAACAAAACGGCTGCCAGCGTTGAAACAGTGCTGTAGATTCTTTTCTTATTCATGATCGTTTCCTTTTATTTAAAACGTCCAATTCAGGTAGAAATTGATGAAGTGCATTGACGCATTCTCATAAGTACCCGAAACCCTTCCCGCCAAAGGCCCCCGGTTGACGTCCATGTCCAGGTCCCCACCCCAAAGAAAGGTGTATCCCACACCCAAAGCCAGTTTTTCGGACCAGTCGTAGCGGGCACCCAGCCCGAAGCGCCACTGCTCACCCAGAGGCAGATCGGGGGTTCGGTCATCGTCGTCCACCATGGAGCTGTCGTAGGCAACGCCGGCCGTCAAAAGCCAGGGGGCCGCCACCCGAAAATGGGCACCGACGGCAGCATGCCAGGTATCCTTGTAGTTTCGATCGACGGTAAGACTCGAGATATCCTCAGAGGCCACGGTGACACCGACTTTGCCGAACTGCGACCAGTCCTGCCAGCCCAGGTTGCCCATCATTGCCCAACGGTCGGTGAGTTCGTGGTAGGCGCTGAGCATAAGGGCCTGCGGCATGGTAAAGTCTATCTTTATTTTTGCGTCAAGCAGTCCCTTTCTACCCAAAGCGGTTTCCAGCAGGGGGCCAAGGTTGCTGAAATCGGGTTTGTCTTTGAATTTCAAGTCTCCCTCCGAAAGATAGGTCAGGCCGAAGCGCGTGCCCTTGCGAGGCTCCACCAAAACCCCCAGATTCACCTGGTAGGTCCAGTCATCATCCTTAATCTTGAGCCTGCCGTCGTCTCGATTCGGACCGATGTTGTTCACGGCAGCTTTTTGATCCAGCACGCCGTATAAGGCCACGACCCCGGCACCGAGCGAGAGCCAATTCGTCACCTGGTAGGCCAGGGCCGGTTGAATCCCGAGTGCCTGCAACTTGATTTCCTGAATGTAGTAGCGTCCCACCCAGTCATTTTCATACTCCAATCCCAAACCGAAGTAACCAACAACGCTGGCTCCGATTTTGAGCTTTGGCATCAAATTATGGACGTAATACAGGCCGCCGGCCGGCAGCCAGGTGCTGGCATCCCCGTCAGGGCCGGAGGTGGAGGTATTGGAATCCGGGGAGAACTCCGTATGCAGATAAAGCGGTTGGATACCGACCAACAATTCCGATTTTTCGAGTCGGGTCATCCCCGCCGGATTGGTAAAAACGGTTCCTGGGTCTTGGGCCCGGGCCGCCCAGCCGGCGGCAGCCGTACCCACATCGGGGGTTCCGAGTTCGTACAAATAGAGTCCACCGGCCTGAGCCGGAGATGCGATCAACAAAGCCAGAAGAATTCCTGCCCAATAATACCTGCTTACGTAGTTCATAATAAGGGTTCCTTCTTTGCTTGGATAAACATCTAAAGTCCATTCGTCATCGTGATTTGCGGAAGATACCATTCCATCATTTCGAATGTCTCGGATGCATGGCAGCGGCCTGTTGTCCTGCGATGCGGCCGAATACGATGCATTCGGTCAGCGAACTGCTGCCCAAACGGCTGGCTCCGTGAATACCACCACAAACCTCACCGGCGGCAAACAGATGGGGGATCGGTCGATCGTTGAGATCCATCACCTGGGCCTTTGAATTAATTCTTACACCGCCGGGAGTGTAATGCACCTTCGGCCATAGGCGTATGGCATAGAACGGGGGGTTGACCAAGGGTTTGACACCCTGGGTCAGCGGTTTGCCAAACGGATCCTGTCCGCCCTTTCTGACACTGTGGTTATAGTTTTTTACCGTCATCTCCAATTGGCCGTGCGGCATTTCAAATGCCGAGGCAAGCTCCGTCAATGTTGCGAAAGGCTTCACATACCCCCGCTTCAGACTGTATTGGAGGTTGTCAGAATCTAGCTTTGCGCCATCGGCGTCCACGATTCCGACACAAATGTGACCGGCTTTAAAAATGGCGTCACACCGTTGCCTGCGATCCCCCCACTCGTTGACGATGCGTTGGCCGGTGGCGGGATCGATCAAGATGCCGGCAGGGTAAATACTGTAAGATGCGAAGCTGGCGCCTCGGCCGTACCCCTTTTCATCGGCGCAGCTCCATGGGCCCAATTGTATCCATGAAAGGTGAACGGGAGCTGCTTTTAACTCTAGGGCGGCGATCAGGCCTTCGGCTGTCGCACCCCGGTGATTGGTTGAATCCACCGCTTCATCCAAGCCGGGGTTTTGAATCATGCGGAATTGAATATCGTTGCCAAATCCGCCGGTTGCCAAAATAACGGCCCGCTTGGCATGAATGTTCCTTACCACACCGCTATTGTTATCGGGAAATTTATAGGAGGATCGGATCTCTACGCCGTTTACGTTACCTTGCTTGTCAGTTTGCAAACGGGTTAACAGGCAACGCGTTCGAACTTCAACCGCCTTTTGTTTTAACAACTGACTGAGTGCCTTAATGAAATCCACTCCAGAGTGGCTCCGTGTCGTGAGGCATCGAGCCACGGAGTGCCCCCCAAAACGGTCCAATCTATCCATATACCTTACGCCCAAGGTCTCCCGCGTCCAGTCGATTGCTTCGGCTGCCTTTTGTACCATGACGTTTACCAGATCCGGATGATTGAGACCCAATCCGGCCCTCAGCATATCTTCATAAAGGAGTTCCGGTGAATCTTCTATTCCCCGCTTTTTTTGTAGGTAGTTATTCGGCGCAGCCACTGCTCCATCGGCGATGCGCGTGTTTCCGCCGGTCAGGTTCATCTTTTCCAGTACAATCACCGAAGCACCCACTTGGCTCGCTTCTAATGCTGCGGACAGCCCTGCCAACCCACTGCCAATGACGGCAACATCCGTTTGTTCATCCCATTCTATCATTTGCATTCTCCGATGCCGTATGTTTAAGCCTTACCGTTTGAACACATCCGACGAACTCCCCATGTTTTATAATGGGTGAAAGGGTTACGAAAATGATCTTTCCATGCAATCCATCGCACGGTTGATCAGTTCCTCCAATTCACTTTTTCGGTCGGTGTCATTCATTTTATAATTCCAATATCAGGATCCACACCTTTTTTACATTGATCGAAAATATTGGGCAATGAATTTTCGTAATTATTTTCTATAATCATCAATAATTAAAAATTTTGAATGTTGCAGAGGTTATTGTTGGGTTTCGTTCCTCTACCCAACCTACGATAGATATTCAGCACCCGTACTAAGGTGAGACTGTTCATGATCTTGGTGAATCTAGTTAAACTGAAATGCATCGTTTTAAAGCTTAAATTGGCGAAACGGAGAGGCGGAAAATCAGGGAGACGGGGAATTAGAAATGAGCAGTGATAATTGTCAATTCAGGGAAATAGGTTGCGTAATAACCTTTGTCGCTTGTTATTAGTTTCTGCTCGGCGGTTTTAAGCGCATAAGCTCCGATAATGAAATCGGTTAAGATGTGTTGCCTAATCTTAATCTCATCGTTGCATTCCCTGCAAATCAGCTTCTCGAGCTTTTTCCCGCA
The DNA here is from genome assembly GCA_050124355.1 of Desulfobacterales bacterium. Taxonomy (GTDB): domain Bacteria; phylum Desulfobacterota; class Desulfobacteria; order Desulfobacterales; family JAFDCJ01; genus JAFDCJ01. The sequence goes on from JASFFJ010000305.1 coordinate 8,219, forward strand.
CTGCTGACAGATAAATACGCGACGTTTGTTATAGTCATCCCAGCGTTTGGCTGCGAGTATATAGGCTTCCGGCTCAATATCACCAATGATAATGCCGGTATCGCTTAGGAAGTTATTTAATGGATTGGAATTGCTGAATATCAATGACAATTCACCATAAACTAATTTCGGAATAACAAGATTGTACTTGGCTGAAAGATCGCCCAATAATTCCGCATATCTCCTGCCAATATTCGGGGTACCGCTATAAATATAAACAAGAACATTTGTGTCAACAATAAGGCTATTCATCGGATCTGCCTCGAATCTCGTCAATCATATAATCAGTCTCCATTTTACTCCTTTTTTTTCCACGTCCAAGCCATTTAATAAATCTGTTCTCACGTCTGCTTTTTACAATCAGGGCCTTGTTCCCCTCGGCAATAACGTCGACTTCCATCCCCGGCAAAAATCCAAACTTATTTCTTATATCCTGCGGTATCGTGATTTGTCCTTTACTTGTTATACGTGGCATATTAGCCCCCTTTGTCAGTATTACTTTAATCGAATTGTAATACCATAAAGGTCAAAAGTCAATTAGATGCAACACACCTTTGCGATGTTGCGATTTTATCCATAATTTATTGTTGCTTATTTTTGATCAGTTATGATTAAAAGTGTTTGATGGACCGATAGGCCCAACCCG
>JASFFJ010000306.1:0-8890 GCA_050124355.1 Desulfobacterales bacterium
GCAAAAGCAGGAACAATTCTGGGATCATTCTCTGGGATGTGCCGTGGGGGCTAAAGTGATCGGCAATTACCTGCGCTATGATAATATCGAGGAATTGTTTGTGGCGGGTCTCTTGCACGATATCGGAAAAATTATTGAGATGATGTTTCAACCGGCTGAGTTTTCAAAAGTCGCCGTAGCCATCCGCAGAGAGAATATTCTGATGATAAAGGCAGAAATCAGAATATTAGGATATAGTCACGCCGAAATCGGTAAGTTATTGGCAGAAAAATGGAATCTACCGTCAAAGCTGGTGCAGATAATCGCCCACCACCACCAGCCAACTGATGCCGGCAGTTTTGCCATGGAAGCGGCCATTGTTCATTTAGCGGATATATTTTGTCGTGCGCTAAACTTGGGATCCGGAGGAGATAATAAAATTCCGTCTCTGGACGGATTTGCTTGGGAAAGCTTGAAAATTCAAACCAACGCCATTGAAGGCATTATGGAAACGATGCATGACGAATACAGTGATATTAGATCGTTCATTTAAAACCGGTATTTCTTGCCTTGAATGAATAGAATAGCAGAAACCTGCATCGAAAGCGTGTTTATTTTTGCAAAATCAAATTTCGAAATTTGCAAATTGCATATAATCATCAAGGAATTTTTCTGCCCACCAAAGTGGATCTTTTGAATACTGAAATATCGAAACAGTTTGAATTCGTGAAAAGTTTAACTGTCTTAATTTAAATATGATTTTGCTCATCCGGTCCACCCCCCAAAGCGTCAACCGGAGCTCCAGGCGATCAACAGCGATAGGCAGTAATTTCCGAATAGATTTCGGCATGCTGCAAATTATTCCGGTAATCGCGGCTCATCGATTGCATTTTGCAAAAAATCAAGCCTTAGTTGACTGGCGTCAAGGCATCCATAGTTTACTTTTCTACCCGGTTGCAATTTTTAGCTTTGTTAAGCTAATGGGTACAAAAAAGCCTCTCCACAAAATATTGTATTTGCTGAACCCTCAATTACACCTCATATGGTAATATTTTTGTTGAACCTTAAAAAGACCTATTCACAGTATTCTGTCCGTCGTCTCTTGGAATTTAATACGGCATGGATATTGCTCATTCAATCAGCCACCGGTTTGGGACATCATATAATCTGGTTGTAATTCTGTTAGAAAATATAATTTTTTTGGCATGAAAATTCCGCTTTATTTTCATAAACTAATTTGATTTTAGTTATATAAGGAGGCAGGAGTGCAGAACACAGCCTTACGTAATCCCACACAGATCACATCTCCTTCCAGTGATAGCTCTCATATTCAAACAGCAAAAATAAATGAGGAATACGGATTTCAAAGTATTATCGGTCAAAGCAAAAAAATGATGGAAATGTTTGCTCTCGTGAACAAGGTGGCAGATTGTGATAGCACGATCCTCCTAAACGGTGAAACGGGTACCGGAAAAGGGCTGGTGGCCAAAGCGATCCACCAAAAATCAAAACGCGCAAAAAAACCCTTTATTTCAATTAATTGTGGAGCGATACCTGAAAATTTACTGGAAAGTGAATTATTCGGACATGTTCGGGGGGCCTTTACCGGCGCGACATCTTCAAAACTGGGTAAATTCGAACTTGCCGATGGGGGTACCATTTTATTAGATGAAATCGGAGACATGAGTTCAGACCTTCAGGTTAAGGTACTAAAAGTTCTTGAAGAAGGTGAGTTCGAGCAGGTAGGGGGATCAAAAACGATTAAGGTCGATGTCAGAATTATTGCAGCGACCCATCGTGATTTATCCGAAGAGGTTCAAAAAGGAAATTTTCGTGAAGACCTGTACTACAGACTATATGTGATACCGTTAATGCTCCCCGCTCTGCGGGAAAGGATGTCCGACATACCTCATCTGACTTCCTATTTTCTGGAACAGTCCAACCGAAGAAACAACCGTGAAGTGAAAGAAGTTACTGCTGAAGCCATGGCCATGATGATGAGCTACCCTTGGCCTGGTAATGTTCGAGAACTTAAAAACATGGTGGAACGATTGATTGTTTTAAAAGGTAGCGGGAATATTACGGATAGAGATTTACCGCCTGAGCTGATAAATGCTCCAAGATATGAACCATCGGCAGCCCTTGAGATATCGGATGATGGTATCTGTTTAAATAGCGCCGTAACCGAATTTGAAAAATCATTGATATTGCAATCTCTCGAGAAGACCAAATGGGTCAAAAACAAAGCTGCTAAACTCCTTCATCTCAATCGAACGACCTTGGTGGAGAAAATAAAAAGGCACCAGCTGCAACCCTGCAATGTTTAGTGAGTCCTCTTTTGTAGACGTTGTCGCTGTCTATCGATTGTAACATCAACGTCGTAAACGGTTCCACCGATACCAACTTTATATTCCGAATCGTCTTCGGCAAGATATCCGAGTGACACGTCTCTTCATCAATTCTACAAATGTATTTTTCGGTATTCCCTTAGCGTCAACGCAGTGACTCCCTTTAGCTAATATTTGACAAAATTTTCAGTATGAATATCGGTCGGTTGAGGTATAGCCGACGATTTATATATCTGATATTAAATGCGATTTAAGTATCAATCAGCAGATATCGCAGTATTTTTCGATGGCATGATATTTGCTGATATTAAGGCGGTTTAGGCTAAATGAGAACATTCAGACAGCGGAGTAGAATTTGACCGACCTTTCACCCATCTTAATCGTTGATGATCAACCGGATAATCGCAAGGAACTGACTCAGAGTTTAAAAGGAGTCGGCTTTCCGGTTGAAAGTGCCTCCAATGGTTTGCAGGCTCTGGACAAGTTCAAGACGACAACCTATAGCGTGGTGATCACCAATGAGCAGACACCAGGGATCGAAGGCAAAGATGTGTTGGTCTCGCTTAAAAAAGAATCTCCTCAGATTCCAGTGATTGTTATCGCTGCCAACGGAACCGTGCACAATGCCGTAGAAGCCATGCATGCCGGTGCCAGCGATTATCTCTTGAGACCGTTTTCAGTTGAGACTTTGGAAAAAACCGTAAAAAAAGCCATCTCCCCCTTAAATGGAGGCAAGCAGTCCAAAAACAATCAACAATTGCCGGACATCTCACCCATCGGCAAGGAAATAATTACCCGCAACCGAAAATTTCAGGACATCCTGAGCCGTGCACGATCGGTTGCTCCCAGCTCGGCCACGGTCCTTATTCAAGGTGAAAGTGGAACCGGAAAGGAGTTATTGGCTGCCTATGTACATCACCACAGCCGCAATCCCCGGGCACCCTATGTTGCCTTAAACTGCGCGGCATTGCCCGACACACTGGCAGAAAGCGAACTTTTTGGACATGAAAAAGGCTCGTTTACAGGAGCTATTGGCCGCAAGATCGGAAAATTTGAACTGGCAAAAAAGGGTACCGTCGTTCTTGATGAGATCAGCGAAATGCCCTTGCAGCTCCAGGCGAAGTTCTTGCGTGTTTTGCAGGAAAAAGAAATTGACCGCATCGGTGGTACGCGTCCAATCCCTATCGATGCCCGTGTAATCGCCATCAGCAACATCGATCTAAAGACTGCCGTCACGGAGGGAAAATTTAGACAGGACTTGTACTATCGAATTAACGTGATTCCATTAACCCTTCCGCCTTTGCGGGAGAGAAAAGAGGATATTGCGCTGTTGGCCGAATATTTTCTGAAAAATTACTGCTTAGCAAACCGGAAAACAATCAACGAAATTGATGATATTGCCATGAGAATGTTGATAAATTACAGTTGGAAGGGCAATATTCGCGAACTCGAAAATACCATAGAACGAGCAGTGCTAATAAGTGAGGGTGGAGTTATTTTGCCCGAACACTTGCTGTTGGATATATCGGAAAACGAACCTGCGCCTGAGACGAACTTCTCCGTCAATGCCGGCTATACCGTCCGGGAGATGGAAAAAAAGCTAATTTTTCGAACGTTAGAAGATGTAAATGACAATCGCACTCGTGCGGCAGAGCTTTTAGGAATTAGTATTCGAACTTTGCGCAACAAATTACGGGAATATAGAGAGGAGGCCGGCGTACGGATCGAAAAAAACGTCGTGCCAGGAATTGATGAGAATATTGCTGCTAACTAATCGTTAAAACCATCTCTAATTTGAAGGAGAGATATAAAAATGGCGACCAACGGACTATTTAGTAAAACAATTTCCTTGTTGGAAAGATCGCTAAATATAAGATCACTGCAACACCGGGTGCTGTCTTCAAATATTGCCAACCTGGACACGCCAAACTATAAAGCCATAGAGCTTGCTGTTGCAGAAGAAATTAACGGTAGCCAGAACTCTGCTTCGAGTATTCAACTTGTGCAGACACAACCTGGCCATCTTCCACTAAAACATAATCCGGTGGATAATCTGAAACTTAAGGCTGCCAAGCCCCCGGAATTCAGTTTAAGAGGAGACGGCAATACCGTTGATCTTGATCGGACAATGGGCGAATTGGCTGAAAACACGTTGTTATATAGAACCGCCGCACAACTCATATCTCGGAAATTTAGCGGATTAAAGAGTGCAATCAGAGGAGGTCACAACTAATGGATTTTTTTAATGCTATTCAAGCGAGTTCTTCGGGGCTCAGTGCCCAACGGCTGCGTATGAATCTGATATCTGGCAATCTTGCCAATGTCAACACAACCCGCACGAAACAAGGTGGACCTTTTCGCAGAAAAGAGGCAGTTTTTGTAGCCCACCCAGGAGTGGAATCTTTCAAAAATATTTTAGCGGACCGCCAAAGGAAACAATTGTCGATGGTAGCAGTCGACCGGATCATCGATGACCCGAATCCCCCGGTGATGAAATATGATCCCCAACATCCGGACGCCGATGAAGAAGGGTATGTTGCCATGCCAAATATCAATGTAATGGAAGAAATGGTGAACATGATCTCGGCGACCCGGAGTTATGAGGCCAATGTATCCGCGCTTAAAGCGGCCAAAGAAATGGCATCAAGGGCATTAGAAATAGGTAAATAAAGATGAACGACATAACAATTCAAAAGATAGAACAACCTCAGACTGAGCCTGCCCACAGTGGGACGTTAACACGACTATCAAATCCGGGTTCATTCGGTAAAATGCTAACGGATTCTATCGATCAGGTTAATCGACTTCAGGTAACGGCAGATTCAAGTATCAACGATCTGGCCATGGGTAAGCAAACAGATATTCACCGAACCATGGTTGCCATGGAGAAAGCCAGTATTTCCTTTGAACTGCTGATGCAGATCCGCAACAAGGTGATTTCAGCGTATGATAGAATTATGCGCATGCCGATCTGAATCAGATATGATTTAAGAGGGTTATGGGAGGCAATAGTCAAATGCTGGCACAACTAAGAGCAGTTTTTTCAAATCTTAGTTTAGGAAAAAAAATAACCTTGGCGATATTGATTTTAGGGTCTGTGGCCGGCTTTATTTTCCTAATGAATTGGTCAGGGCAAAGTGAATTTCAACCGTTATTTACCAATTTAGATTCGGAAGATGCCAGTGCGATACTGAGCAAACTCAAGGAGCAGAAAATTGAGTATCGAATTGCTTCCAATGGCTCCACAATTCTGATTCCGGAGCAGTATATTTATGAAATTCGTCTTCAAATGGCCTCCGCCGGACTCCCCCAGGGCGGCGGCATTGGGTTTGAGATTTTTGACAATACGAAGCTGGGAATGACCGCCTTTGCACAGAACGTTAATTTCCAGAGGGCGCTGCAAGGAGAGTTGGCCCGCACAATCAGTAGAGTTGCGGAAATCGAAAGCGCTAGAGTTCATATTGTAATAACCGAAAAATCGCTTTTTGTCGAAGAAGAGGAGCCGGCTACCGCCTCTGTAGTTTTAAAATTGCAGCCGGGAAAATTTCTAAGCCCAAGTCAAGTCAAGGGAATCGTCCATTTAGTTTCATCCAGTGTTGCACGGTTGAAGGCCGAAAATGTGACCGTCGTTGACAGCAATGGGAAAATGCTTGCTGGTGCCAATGATACTTCTTCTTTTGAAAGTCTCAGTTCCGATCAGTTAGATTATCAAGCTAGAGTTGAAAAAAAATTAGAAAATAGGGTCCGGACCATGCTGGTATCGGCTCTGGGAGAAAACAAGGCCATCGTTAGATTGTCATGTTCTTTTGACTTTAAAAAACAGGAAAGAACAGAAGAGCTCTATCTGCCGGAAAACAGAGTGGTACGCAGTGAACAAGTGCTGAATGAAATAACAAGCGAACCCGGAAAAACCCCCGAGGGAGTACCAGGCATACGCTCCAATATGCCTGGTGATGCCACTGCCGCTAAACAAAACAGATCATTGGAAAGTAATTCAATATTTGAAAAAAAAGATAGAACCGTCAACTATGAAATCGGTAAGGTTATCAGTCACACGAATGATCCGGTAGGGGAGATGACCCGTATTTCGATTGCTGTTTTAGTTGATGGCACATATAAGCGTATCGAAAAAAAGAATGGAATAATTGAATGGGAATATGTTCCCAGATCAGCCGAGGAAATGACAAAATTCGAAAACATTGTTAAGCGGGCTGTTAATTTCGATGCAGCCCGTGGAGATGAAGTTGACATTGTAAACATCCCCTTTGAGACAAAAAAGTTGGACGAAGATGAAGGGCCTGTGCCTGAGACTGGATGGCTCGGTATTCTTAAAAAGTATCAGCCTTATATGAAGTATGGTTTTTTAAGTCTTTTTTTAGTTTTATCTTTCCTGTTTTTTGTTAAACCTTTAGTCCGCTGGCTGACTGAATATTCGTTTGGAGATATGCAAATGTTTAAGCAACTTCCCAAAACCGTAGGGGAGCTTGAGAATGGTTTTGATCCGAATGCTAATTATTTATTGTATAGAGATCAAGCCAATCAAATGATTGCCAATGATGAGGACGCATCATTGGGAGTCATGCGCGACTGGATTAAAAATGAGTAGCGGTTTTAGACCCTGCCGTCTCTGCAATTATGATGGATTATAGCCAATTAAAAGGTCCTCAAAAAGCTGCTATTATGATACGTTCTTTGGGTAAGGCGGCTGCCGATCGAATGCTCAGCAGCCTGAGTGATGATGAGCGAACGGTAGTGTATCGTCAGCTCGATCAGATGGGGACAGTATCGGCAGACATTACGGAACGTGTGGTTAAAGAGTTTACAGACATTGCCGCTCGACGTATGCAAAAAAGCGCGATGGCATTACCTGCAAGATCCGGTAACACCCACCACACCCAAGAAGAGGAAGGAAATCCACAAGATGAAATAGAGGGGCTTGAAGCAATTGCAGCCTTGAGCGCCGATGAAATCTCTGATTTGATTAAAGATGAACATCCTCAAACCATTGCCATAATATTGCTTCATCTTAAAACAACGATCGCTAGTGATGTTATCGCCAATTTGCCGGATGATATAAAAACCGATGTCTCAATGAGAGTAGTCACTTTGGAAAAAGTGAATGCCGACATAGTCGAAGAGGTCAATGAGGTATTCAAAGAAATTCTTAAAAATAAAAAGCGATCGGTTACCAATCTATGCGGTGGCGTAGATAGACTGGCCGAAATATTAAATCAGACAGATGAAATTTCAAGTGAACTGATTTTAAGTGAAATCGAAGAAACAGATGCTGAGATGGCTGAACAGATCAAACAAAAAATGTTTGTATTTGAAGATCTGGTGTTGGTTGATGACAGGGGATTTCAAAAATTACTCCGAAAAATTGAGACAGTGGAACTTGCAACAGCTCTTAAAGCCGCGCCTGACGAAGTTAAAGACAAAGTATTTAGGAATATGTCGGAACGCGCTGGTGCCATGCTAGAGGAAGAGATAGAAGATCTAGGTCCTGTCCGGATGACGGAAGTCGCCAATGCACAACAGGCCATCACATCAATTATCCAGGAAATGGAAGTCAAGGGAGAGATTATAATCAGTGGAAGACGAGGAGAAGAAATCATTACCTAAGCCAGATCAACGTTCACTCCAGCGAGGGATCGCCGGTTTCGGGTTGCACTGTTTCCCGGATATTGCTGTTGATGAACCTGAAAATGTACAACAATGTGTGCCCCCGGAAGAAAACTTTCGTCGACTTACATATGAAAATATCAGTTCAAACTACCCCGAGATGACTTCACAGGCTGATACTGACAGAGTTTGTCGTTTCAGAAAAGAATCGATATCTACTGCTCAATTGAACGAGCAAGCTTACCAAAGGGGTTTTTCCGACGGTTGGGAAAAGAGCAGGATTGAAGGTGAAAACAACTGGCACGAGCTAACAGAAAAAAAATTACGGCCACTCTTGACCAGTCTGCAAAACATGTTGTATCAGCTAAATAGCCTTCGCAAAGCCACTTACCAGGAAATCGAAGAAGAAGTGGTCGAATTGGCTCTGGCGATCGCTAGACAGGTTATCTGTCAAGAGATTACGATCGATAAAGAAATTGTGGTATGTGTCGCCAGAGAAGCGCTTACTAAAGTTGAAGGTCCGGGTGAAATAAAAATAAAGATGAACCCTTCCGACCTGAAATTTATCCAAGAGACCCGTACCCAATTGTCGAATATGATCGAAAATGTTGATCATGTTTCTCTTGAAGCCGCAGAGAATATTCAAAGCGGCGGTTGTATCATTGAAACAGACCTGGGTGAGATTGACGCTAGAATTGAAAAGCAGTTACAGGCCGTCAAAGAATCATTTAAAGCGGTTGTAGAGAAGAGTTGATATAAAACCAATGACTTCTGAAGTAGATTTAAAAAAATATCATAATTGCCTGGAATCAACCTGTCCCATTCGCACAACGGGACGCGTTACCGATGTTGTTGGTATGGTTGTCGAAGCTCATGGTCCCGTGTCCTGCTTGGGAACCGTATGTGATATTTACTCCAAACAAAATAATCATAAAATCACT
>JASFFJ010000307.1:0-8866 GCA_050124355.1 Desulfobacterales bacterium
CGCTTTGTTGATCCGGAGACTGCCAGGGCTCCTTTTCGGTAAAATTTTTAATGATCGTTCGGATATATTGGATACATGCCAGGCCGAATCCGATCGGAATGATCACGTAAAACGTCCATTTGGGTACGCGCAGGGCGGGTGTCATATGTCCTTTACTCATGGCATTGGCCAGATACTCGAAAGAAGCCCACGTCATGATTGCCATCACAATGGCACTGATAAGTGAGATGATGATAATGAAAATTTTTTCCATCTTCGGCGGCATGGCGTCCAGAAATGCTCCCATCCGGATGTGCCGTGCCTTTCTGACACCGTAGCTGACACCGGTAAAGGTGGTCAACATCACCAGAAACATGGAAACTTCCTCTGCAAAATAGATGCTTTGAAAAAAGGTTCGCGCAAACACGTTGGCGATTAAGAGGATGCCGAGGGCGGCCACACAAAACACCAAAATGGATACCTCCACCCCATTAACCACCGAGCCGATGTGCCTGTTGATTTTTTGAAAAGCGGTCAACTTTTTGGAGCCATTGCTTTTTGCATTCATTGTTCACGTCTCCAATACAACTGAATCGACGCAGGGCACTGCGGTAGTCAAACTACCGCAGTGCTATTAGAATCGGCTAGTTAATATTCAGGGCTTTTTTGGCGTTCTCGATATCTTTTAAGAGCGCATCCAGAATTTCCTGGGAACCCTCCCCGCCGATTTCGGTATATTTGGGGTAAACGGTCTCCGCCTTGGTTTTGAATGTAGCAATGGTGGCATCATCCAGCACGGTGAACTTCAGCTCAGGCTTGGCCTTTTTCATTTTTTCCATATCGCTGGCGTTTCTTTCGGTAATCCATTTTCCTGCGGGGATGATGGCATCAATCCAGAACTTGCGCATCTCCTGCTGCGCTTCTTTGGTCAAACCGTCAAAAAATTCCTGATTGACGGTGGGAATCCCCAGAAACGGCTCGCTTTTGAGCTGGGTCAAGTAGTCCTGAACTTCATAGAACTTCATGCTGTAAATGGCAAACAGCGGATTGACCTGAGCGTCGATGAGACCCATCTGCAGACCGCTGTAGACCTCGCCGTAGCTCATGGGGGTTGGCGCGGCCCCATAAGCCTGATAGCCTTCCACCAGCAGTTTGGAAGACATCAGGCGAAGCTTGAGGCCTTCAACGTCAGCCAGTGACTTGATCTCTTTTTTGGAGGACATCCACTGCCAGCCTTCAAACATGATCGACAGCGGAACCAGGTCGTTTTTTCTAAAGGCTTTTTCCAACAGCGGCATAAACTCACCGTTTCTTACCATCCAATCCAGAATTTCCGGGACTTTTTCGGTGGGAAAGAGGTAGTTCAATGCCAGTACCTGGGCCTGGGGTACAAAGGAGCTGATCCAGGCGTAATCGGAAAACACAAACTGCACCACACCCATCTGGGCCAGCTCATTGATATCGCCGGTGGCGCCCAAGGTGCCGTAGGGATAAACAGTGATATCTATCTTGCCGTCAGACCATTTTTTCATGTGATCGGAAAAATTTCTGGCCCAGACGGTCATAAAATCGCCTTCAATTTCTTCCGATGCCAGTTTGGCCTTTATCGCCTTGCCCTCATACGTTCCGGCGGTTGCCAGGCCGACGGAAACCAAAAGCATTAAAATGATGGCCATAATAGTAATCTTTTTCATGACGATACTCCTTTCTATGGTTGGGGTTGTTTATAAGGTTGCATTTGCCTGATTGCAACCCGGTTCTCATTTTGGTTGTCACCTCCTTTTAAGGAATTTTAAACGGTTTGGATTAGCGAATCGAATTATCAATCCTGTCTCCGAACACCTATCGCTGATGCCCCATTGGGCCATCGTCAACCCCGGCAATACCATACCGTGTTGCCGCAATTCGGCTTAACATCGCTGTATTTACATTGCTGCCGCTTAACACGACGGCCGTATGCCGACCAACAGCGTTGTCCTTTCCACCTATCAGCATCGCGATGCCCACAGCTGCAGCACCTTCAATAACCAACCGTTGCTGCTCGAAGGAAAAAAACATGCCGTCTGCGATTTCATCTTCGGTTACCAGGATGATATCGTCCACCAGCCTCTGTACCAGTGGAAAGGTATATTGGTTATCCAAGCCGATCCCCCCGAGCAGCGCATCGGCCAGCGAGTCTTTTTCTTCTATTTCTACCGGTTTTGCCGCCTGGATGCAATGATACATCGCCGGTGCGACTTCCATGGAAACCCCCACTACTTTGATATTCGGATCTGCTGTTTTCAGGGCCAATGCAATGCCTGCAATCAGACCGCCTCCTGATAGGGGCACCACCACTGTGTCCACTCTGGGCAGGTCTTCTAATATCTCCAACCCGATGGTGCCTTGTCCGGCAATGATCAAAGGATCGTCAAAAGCCTGGATCATCGTCAAACCCTGTTTTTGCTGCAGTTCGAGGGCATGATCATAGGCTTCATCCTGGCTGTCACCGTACTGGACCACTTCGGCGCCCAGCTTTCGCATGGCATCCAGACGATATTGCGGCACCCGCTTGGACAGGCAGATAACCGCCCTAAGTCCGAGGCTCCGGGCGACAAAGGCCACTGCCCGCCCGTGATTGCCTGTGGAAAAGGTGATCACGCCGCGTTCCTTCTGATCGGGTGATAATGAAAGGAGGGCATTGGCCGCACCCCGTATCTTAAAAGATCCGGTCGTCTGCAAGTTTTCCAGCTTTAAATAAATATCCTTTCCGGTACGCTCGGATAAAATTTCCGAAAGCATCAAAGGCGTTTTGAAGGCCATCGAAGCAATACGCCCCCGGGCTTCGAAAATATCTTTTAATGTGATGTCCTTCATTGTTAGTAAGGCCTAACATTTGGCAAATATCAAAAATTCCGCTGCCGATGCAACTCGTGGTTGACTTCATAAAACAAAGCATGTATATTTGTCAAGTATAAAGTGATACTGTCACACAATGAGATCACTATTGCGGCTATTGATCTTGGGATGCATAACCGAAAAATGGTGCTATCCTTGTGGACAGTGAACTACGTTATTAAACGGGCAATGAAATAGGAAACACTCGTCATGCCGGACTTGATCCGGCATCCAGGCTATTTCCTGGATTCTGGCATTCGCCAGAACGACATTGGTTTAGGTATTTAATCGCCGGAATAATATTAGTATTCGAACAACTAAAAATCAGCGGCGACTCGCAGGTGGCCCCAGCTCATTCAAAGGGTCATCCTCATACCCACAGCTCTGCTAGTGGTTGCTGATTATTGAAGCATTTTTCAACAGGTGTCCAAGCAAATATAGGCCATCACTAATTTCAGAACTACTGACGTGTCGTAACATCGTATGCAACGCAAATATCAGCGGTCGCGCCAAGAATACTGGAATTTGGGCGAATCGTTCTGAAATTAATTTCTAATTTTTTTAACGATTTACAAGGAAATATCCACCGGTGTTGATACTATCTTTTAATAAATTTTGTTGCATCTTGAATTTACGCTTAATTTTTTTAAAAGTTTTTTAGATTACTTTGATATCAGGCCTCCCGAGAAGTTTATCCGACTGAGGACGGGAGCTCTGAATTTCGAGGTCAAACCGTGACAAAAAAAAAAGAAAAATACTACCATATCGCATCCCTCGAGAAGGGTATGAAGGTCCTTGAACTGTTGGCTCAGAAATCTGCCTTGACGGTATCGGACACCGCACGTTACCTCGGTTTGAATCGTGCATCCAGTCATCGTTTTCTGGCCCACCTGAAGGATCTGGGATATGTGGAAAAGGATGAAAGCAACCGCTACCAGTTGACCTTGAAAATGCTTACATTGGGAAACAAAGCCGCCCAGCGCTTTAAAATTCGCGGTGTGGCCTCAAGGTATATGCAGGGGCTTTTTGACACGTTCAGGGAATCGGTCAATCTGGGATACCTGAACGGACTGGAAATTTTGCATTTGGATAAAATTAACAGCGTTGAAATATTGCGAATAGACACACCCATGGGGGACAGCGCGCCAGCCTATTGCACGGCTTTGGGCAAGGCCATCCTCTCCCAAATGTCGGATGAAGAACTTAACAACTACTTCTGCCACGTTCAATTAATGCCCTATGGACCCAATACCATCCTGACGAAAAAACAGCTCCGACAGGATTTGGAGGATACCAGAAATCGCGGCTATGCCTTAGACAACGAAGAACTTTCGCCCGGTCTAACCTGCGTGGGCGCGCCGATTTTCGACCACACCACCCGAGCACGCTATGCAATCAGCATCTCGGGACCGACCGGCCGGATGACCATGGATAGAATCGACGAGATGCAAGAAGCATTACGCCGGATTTGTGCCACGCTGTCCAACATAATGGGATTGGAGCTCAATTAAAGGAAATCAGTTCACCCTTTGACAAACAGCTGGCGTGGAACGTCGGCAAATGTCTCACAACCGTTTGGGGTGACCCGGAACGATTCACTGCATTCAAAGCCCCAGTTGTCCATCCACATTCCCAGAATCATGTGAAACGTCATGTTGGGCGCAAGCACCGTCTGATCTCCCGGACGTAAGCTGGCAGTATGTTCGCCCCAGTCAGGCGGATAATTCAAGCCCATTGCATATCCGATGCGCGACTCTTTTTCCAGGCCGGCTTTGGCGATGTGGCGACGCCAGATCAATTCGACGTCCTCACAGGTGATACCGGGTTTAATGCCACTCAGGGTTGTATTCAGGCCCTCGACAACCACCGCGGCCGTGCTGACCAGTTTTTCCGGGGGGTTTTGGCCCAGATACACGGTTCGGGCCATGGGACAGTGATAACGATGGCGGCAAGCTGCAAGTTCTAAATTAACCGCCAGTTCATTCCCATAGGGCTCGTCGGTCCAGGTCAGATGAGGTGTCGATGTCTTTTCGCCCGAGGGCATCATCGGTACGATGGCAGTATAATCTCCCCCGAATTCGGCGATCCCCGCAATCTGAGCCTGATAAATGCTGGCGACGGCATCGCACTCTCTTACCCCGGGTGCGACAACCTCGATGGCTGTTTGCATCACTTTCTCCATAATTTTGCCGGCCTGCTTCATGTACGCGATTTCTTGCTCTGATTTGACCAAGCGCACCCAGCTAACGAGTAGATTGCCATCGGCAAATTTGCTTTTGGAAAGGCTCTTGGTAAGTTCTTGCTGACAACGCGCAGTGAAGTAGTAGGCATCGAGCTCCGTTCCGATCACTTTTGCATCCCAGCCTTTTTGAATGAGATAGTCGGCCACAAAGTTCATGGGATGCTTAAGCGGATTTTGTACATAATCGTCCGGATAACCGATAATGTGATCCGGGGAAAGAAAGGTCGTATGTTTGGCGCCATTGGCGTCCATTCCCCGTCCGACCCAGACTGGTTCATTCTCGTCCAGGGCCACAATGACCACCTGGGGCACGTAAAACGACCAGCCGTCGTAACCGGTCAAGTAGTTCATATTGGCCGGATCGGCGACGACTAGCACCTCAATACCGGCATCCAGCATGCGTTGTTTGGTTTTTGCTATTCGGGAAAGATACTCTTCATTGGAAAAGATCGCCATGGCAAACTCCTTTGTCGAAAAAATTGTATGTCCTTTAGATATCAGGGTCTCCCGAGAAGTTTCTCCGACTGAGGTCAGGAGTCCTGAAATCACTAATTCTGACGCGATGTCACTGGGTCAAGTATTTTAGAGCCGACCGAACATGCAGTTCAACTCCGGTGATGAGCACATCTTCATCGATGTTAAAGCGTGGATGATGATGCGGAAAATCGGTACCTTTGGCCGAATTGGCTGTTCCGAGAAAATAAAAGACCGCGGGCGCCCGTGCGGCAAACTCCGAGAAATCTTCTCCGGCCAAAGAAACCGAAGTTACGATCTCCATCTCGGTGCCCATGTCACTGGCTACAACGCTCTTGACCAACTCGGTCATTTCGGGGTGATTGACTAAGGTGGGGTGGCCAGATTCAAAAATAAGATCATAATCGGCGCGGTGGGCAGCGCATATATTGCCAACGATACATTCAAACCGCTTTTTAGGATGGTCCGGACTACCCATTTCGCCTTCGAAAAGATAACGCATGGTTCCCGCCAGGGTGACTGAATCCGGAATTATATTCGATGCGGTGCCACCCTGGATCTGGCCGAACATGATAACCGTGGGTTGTTTAAGGGCATCGATTTCCCGGGTCTGGATTATTTGCACGCCTTGGATAATATGGGCCGCCGTCAGAATCGGATCGATGGCATCCTGGGGTGTGGCCGTGTGACCGCCCCGGCCTTTGATAACTAACTTGAAATGTTCCATTCCTGCCATGACCGGCCCGGCTGCAATTCCCAGCTGTCCACTCCGTAATGGGCTCCAGATATGCAGACCCATGCAGGCATCCACATGGGGGTCTTCCATAATACCTTCTTCGATCATCGGCAAGGCCCCAACATTTTCCTCGTTGGGTTGGAAGACAAACTTGATGTTGCCTTTCAGCTGATTTTTAAGTCCGGCAAGGATCTTGGCCGCCACCAGCAGCATCGCGGTATGGGCGTCATGACCACAAGCGTGCATAACGCCGGTATTCTCAGACTTATACGGGATATCGTTTTCTTCTGATATCGGCAGGGCATCCATATCTGCCCGCAGGAGCAAGGTTGATCCTGGTTGCCCACCCCTCAATAGTCCGACTACGCCGGTCTTGTTTGAGTGAAACACTTCCAATCCACAGCTTTCAAGATAGGCGGTGACCTTTTCGGAAGTACGGTATTCTTCAAGCCCCAGTTCCGGATGCTGATGAAAATCGCGTCTTAAGCCAATGGTCTCTTTTTCTAATGACTTTAACATTGCGATCAAATCCATCACATGTATCCTTCGTACTTGTGTTTAACAACCGCCGAGAACACGAAGTTTATCATGGTGATGTAGTCAAACACAGGCACACCTACGGCCTTCTGAACGGCAGCCCCATAAGGTGGCAGGCAGCTGCATTCAAGCAAAACCGCCTTAATTCTATCATCATTTACTAGCAGTTGCTTAGCAGCCTCGACAACTTCATTCTCAAGTTTTTCCGTATCCAGAATGCCGACTTCGTCGAGGATCCCTTTTTTAAAATAAGCTTCATCCTGCAAACCGATAACCTTCAGACGGTCAGAGAGTCGAATGCCCATTGCTTCAAGCAGGATATTATCCAGACTGCGTGAGTCGGCCGTGATAATACCGAGTTTCGCGTCCGGCGCCATGATCGACAAAATAAATGGAATTTGCAACAAACTGGATAAAAAAACCGGTACGGTGAGTTGGCCGGCCAATTCGCGTTGATGCAGGCCCATAAATCCACAATCACCGGTAATGGCTCTGACGCCCTGGCTTTCCAGCTCCCGGGCTGCCGCAAGCAAACCGTTAAAAATAGTTGGGTCTTTGCCCAGCGCCCGTTCGACCGAAAAACCCTTTACTTTTTGAAAGCGCACCGGGAAATCATACGTCGTGGCGTTAGCGACATCTCCAGGGATAAAGGGATTTGATGCATCCAGCAACAGGATACCGATGGCTTGACCATAACTGGCCTGTCCGACGTTGGCTTTATAAATCATAGTTGGTTTTCCTTTTGTCAAACCGCAATAGAGGCAATAATTCAACTATCAGCCACCGGCTATGACGGAGAGAATTCAGAAGAGTCTACTGTTACCGCGAGGGCATGCTTTAAGTATGCAGATCGGATCTATGCCGGCGGTTATGAATTGACTTTTTCTGCAATTAAGACGCATCACGTTGATTTTGCAGGCGGACTTTGGTGGCGCCGATGTAGTGTAGGATTAAGGCAACCCCCATAATTGAAGTTACCCCGCCACAATCTAAACTGGGTGCAATCTCGAGAATATCCATCCCCTGAGACAATGGATATTGCCCGATTTGCCAGACCATCTCCAAAGCCTCATAGGCCGTCAAACCGCCTGGATTCGGTGAACAGGTTCCGGGCGCCACGCTCATATCCAACCCGTCGATGTCGATACTGAGGAAAATCGCCTCCGTCCCATCACTTGCAAGCTCAAGGGCCTGGGTGATGACCTCATCAATTCCCCGGCGATGCACCTGTCGGGCCGGAATGACGGTGACCCCCATTTCCCGGCAGTAATCCATGTAATAACGTGAGTTAAGCCACCCATTGATCCCTACCTCGACGAGATTATGCGGTAAAACGGGATTTTCGGGTTCCTCCATGATGCGTCGAAAAGGGGTCCCGCTGGACACTTCGCCATGATGGGAGTGACGCACATCCAGATGACCGTCGATCATGATGACGCCGACTTTTCCATTGGTATTATTAATCAGCGATTTAATATTTGGATAGGAGATCGAATGGTCCCCCCCGATGATGACAGGTGTCACGCCGAGTTGATAAATGGAGGTCATTACCTGTTCAATGCGGTCATGGGTGCCCAGAACATCGGTCTGCAATACATCAATATTGCCAAAGTCGGTCAGGCTAAGACCAGTGGAAAGATCTACGTCCACACTCGGATCGTATACATTTGAAAATGTGAGTGAACTCCGGACGCTTTCGGGCCCAAAACGGCAGCCGCGGCGTCCCATTACCGCCGTGTCAAAGGGAACGCCGACAATGCCCACATCGGCCCGATCCGCCTCACGCCAATCGACCATAATATCCCTCAGTCCGACATCATATTCATCGGGCACCCAGTTTGACGGCTTAGGCACATCAATCAACAGTTTTTCCGCACTTTCTGATAGTTTCATAGTTATTGAACCTTTTTTCTTACCGTTCAGACGATGGATTATGGATTTCTTTAACACCTGTTTTAATGCGTTGCAGCCCCTCGGTCAACTGCTCTGAGCTGGCGGCAAATGATAACCGCAGATAGCCT
>JASFFJ010000308.1:0-8855 GCA_050124355.1 Desulfobacterales bacterium
CTCTGCCCAAAAACACTCTGAATTTTGTGGTGTCGCTATCTGGCGGCACGTTTAAATAGTTCAGCGTTTGCTGAGCAATTTGTTTAAATACCGGGGCTGCAACGATACCACCATAATATTTTTCTTTGGGTTCATCGACCACCACCAGAATTGCAATTTCCGGTTGGTCAGCAGGTGCAAACCCGATAAACGAAGCCGTATGGCTGTTGTGCGAGTATTGGCCGGTTTCATCAAGTTTCCGGCTGGTACCTGTCTTACCGCAAACGGAATATCCGTCGAGGGCAGCATTCACACCGGTGCCGCCTTCTGTGATAACTGTTTTCATTATATTTTTGACTATTTTTGCAGTGTGGGTGGAAACGGCGCGTCTGACTTTTTGGGGTTTGAATTGCTTTACGGGCTGTTCGTTTTGATTGACAATTTGGCTCACAATGTAAGGTTTCATCAGAATACCGTCATTTGCAATTGCCGAGACGGCCGAAACCAACTGAATTGCCGAAACGGAAACCCCATGGCCAAAGGAAATCGCACCAGTATCCATCTTCGACCACCGTGAATAATTGGACAGGCGGCCGGATGTCTCAGCGGGGAAGTCAACACCCGTTTTACGGCCGAATCCAAAGTTGCGCAACGTGACGTAAAGCGCTTTGGCGCCGACCTTCTCACCGACTTTTACAGCACCGATGTTACTTGAATACTTTACAATTTGTTGTAACGACAGCCACCCGCGTTTGTGAATATCGTGGACAACGTTTTTCCCGATGCGGTAGGCACCGTTTTCACAATAAAAAAGGCTCGCAGCCGTTGTCGGACCATTTTCCAGAGCGGCGGCTGCGCTGAAGATTTTCATGGTTGAGCCTGGCTCAAATGAATCGGTGACGGCCCGGTTGCGCCAGAGGGATTTATCGAATTGGGTGTAGGTGTTCGGATTGATCAGCGGATAATGAGCAATGGATAAAATCGCTCCGGTGCGAGGCTGAATAACAATTGCAAGGGCCGAGAGCGCCGAATAACGATCCACTGCTTCCTCAAGGGCTTTTTCAGTTATATACTGGATGTTGCCGTCGATGGTCAGAATCAGGTCATGGCCGCCGCTGTTTGCCGGCGGGCTGTAATCAGCACTGAATTTGTTACCCAGAGCGTCCTTGAATACCGTAAAATTCTTATTGGCTCCTTTAAGGTGTCGATTATAATAAAATTCGATACCTTCAAGACCGGCTCCGTCCAGCCCGGTAAATCCCAGTGCCTGGGCAGCCAGTGTTGTATGGGGATAAAAACGGTTGTATTCCGTGACGAAGTCGATCCCAGCAATCTGAAGGTCCTTTACCGCCCTGGTTTCCTTGGCCGTCGTTTGGCGTTTGATCCAAACAAACGGTTTGTCTGCCGCCAGTTTGCGCTTGATGTTAGCAGCGTCCAAATTTAAGATATTGGCCAGCACTTTGGCGGTTACCCTGGTCTCTTTTAGGCGGGGCGGATAGGCTGCAATAGATGTGACATGAATGCTGACGGCCATTTGTCGAAGGTTGCGATCATAAATGATGCCGCGTTTACCGGACGTGGTTAACGAGTGTTGGTATTGTCCGGATGCCTTTTGAGATAACCACGGGCTGCGATAAATCTGCAGATGAATTGCCTTGGCAGCGATTAGGGCAAAGGAAACTAAGAATAAAGCGCCCACAAGCAGTATTCGGAACCTGAAATATTTATTTTTGTTATTCATCGTTCAATTTATATGGGGCATCAAGAACATCTGCTTCGACGTCGGCGTAACGAGACCCAGCTGGGTTTTGGCTATTTTCGCAATGCGTGAGGGTGATTTCAAACGGGCAATTTCAATTTCTAAGTTGTCCTGCATGGCAGACAGTTGCCCTATTCGAGCTGTTTGCCGGGTAATTTCATATTTAATGCGAACGCTTTGCACCCTGCACCAAGTGTAAAAAAAAAGCTCCGCAATAAAAACGAACATCAAACAAAAAAAAATTGCGGTGACTTTTGGGTTGCGCTGTTTGCGTGTCTTTTTTTTTCTCTTAGACTTCAAGTTGATTTCACCGCTAAGTCGTTTTCTCTATAGTTTTTCCGCTGCTCGCAACCGAGTGCTTCTCGCCATAGGATTGGCGCGAACTTCTTTTTCAGACGGGCGCACCACCTTCTTTGTCAGGATTCTGATTTGCGCTTTCTGGCCGCAAACGCATAAAGGCAGCCGGGGAGGACATGTGCATCCTTTTTCGAGAGCTTTGAAACGCTGTTTTACGATACGATCTTCCAGTGAGTGGAAGGAGAGCACACACAGGCGGCCACCGGGCTTTAAAAGATCCGTGGCGTATTCCATGAAGGTATTCAGTCTCTCGAGTTCCCGATTGACTGCGATACGCAGTGCCATAAATACCCGGGTGGCCGGGTGAATCTTTTGTTTGGACAAGGCATATCCGGGGATTGCATCAATGACTATCTGCGCCAGCTGTTTGGTGGTCCGGATTTTTTGCTGCTTTCTGGCGTTTTCAATTTTAGATGCAATTTGTTTTGCCCAGCGTTCCTCGCCGTAGTCTCTAAAGATATTTCGCAGATCTTCCCGGGGCAGATTGTTGATGAGACATTCCGCAGGACTCCCTGATCGCTTGTTCATGCGCATATCCAGCGGTTCATCTGCTCCGAAACTAAATCCCCGGCCGCTTTTTTTAATCTGGTGGAGTGAGATACCGAGATCTAA
The DNA here is from genome assembly GCA_050124355.1 of Desulfobacterales bacterium. Taxonomy (GTDB): domain Bacteria; phylum Desulfobacterota; class Desulfobacteria; order Desulfobacterales; family JAFDCJ01; genus JAFDCJ01. Next base: position 2,708 of record JASFFJ010000308.1, read on the forward strand.
TAATATCCCGTCGACCGCGGCAATATTTAATACTGACAGAATATCAGAAAGATGGATGAAATTGTCGTGAAACAGGCGGATATTTGATGTATAGGCTGCCAGGATTTTTTCAGCATTGGTAATGGCATCCATATCCTGATCGATACCGATCAACAATCCGTCCGGCAAAATATTTTCACAAATTTTCATTGCGTGACCGCAACCGCCGAGGGTGCCGTCGACGCATATTTTTCCAGGCCGACAATTGAGGTAATATTCCACCTCCTTCGGCATGGCAGGGATATGTCGGTAGGACATAAAATCAAATTCCTAACCCGGCAATTTCGTTTCTGACCTCCTCCTCCTTCATGTCTTCTTCCTGGACCTTATTTTCATTTTCCCAGTTATCGCGTGACCAGATTTCAAAATGATCTAGCACGCCGACCAGGACAATTTCCTTGTCAAGCTCAGCATATTGTCTTAGACTGGGCGGAATGAGAATACGATCTTGCTTGTCACAGTTACATTCAAAGGCCCCGCCGATAAACACCCGGCGGAATCGACGCATTTTTGCGCTTTTTTCGGCCATGGAGAGTATTTTGGTTTCGATTTCGTGCCACTTATTAAACGGAAAGGCCACCAGACAGCTGTCCATTCGGGAGATCGTCACCCCGTCGTCACCATTGGCCTTGATAACCTCGCGGAATCTGGTCGGAATGATGATGCGTCCTTTGGCATCGATTTTATGAAATGAGCTGCCTCGAAACATTATTTAACCAATATTATCCACATTTATCCACTTTACTCCCCATTTTAAGTATAGATACATGCGGGTGTCAAGAGAAAAATAAAAGGATTTCGATTATTGAAATAATTTTGGATTGTTAAAGATTTCCACCGAATTTTAAAAAGGTGGAGGAACGATACGGAAGGTCATGAAAGATCCGGACCTTATATTTCTGGGTCCGATTTGCGGGATTGGATGTAGGATCAGAATCTTGCCATACTTCGTTTCTGGTGCCTTGGTTGCAAAATTGTTATTTTAGATGAAAAGGATGCTTCATTTTAACAATCTATCGATAACTTGAAAGACGTTTTTGCCAGAAAAATAGCCCAGGATCACTGAAAGATAAAGAAAAGATTAAGATAAGAAGTTGAAATCGCAATGGCTTTTAGAATTCGAAATGAATTAGCTTAGCCTCAGGAAAAAATTGTCAGGCTGAACATCGCAATATTGCCCAGGCAGTGAACCGTGACGGGAACTATCAGGTTTTTTTCTTTTTCGTAGGCGATTGCAAAAACGATTCCGCCGACAATCTGGGTGAGCGGAAGGTGGGCTCCGTCGTAATGAGGCAATACAAAGAGCGCCGTGCTGATCAGGACGGCCGTATAGATACCCCACCGTCTAAAAAACCCGAAGATGATACCTCTGAAAAATATCTCTTCCCAGACAGGTCCGATGACACCACCCACCAGAAAGAAGGAGATAATTTGCCTGGGGGCCGACGGCAAAGGTGTCTGAACGAGTTTCAGCGGATTTATGCCGTTAGCCAGCAATACCGAAAATAAAATACCTGCAGCAATTCCAAAACCAGCGGACCACACCAGGCCTTTTTTTAATCCAGGATACAGGTTTGATCGGGACAATCCGACGGCGTTTGGATCTTTTTCAAACCGGCTGGCTATAAAAACCAGCAGAACGGCTTCCATACCGCGAAGGATGCCAAGCGCGGCGAACGGAGATGCCGTTTGACCGGCGAACGTCATTCTAAAAACAGTTTCCATGGCAAAGATCGCAGCGATGGATATCGCCAGGGTTTTCAAGGTGATTTTGTTTGCTTCCATCCCAGGGTCCTCAAGGCATGATACGCATAGGTTTGGCTGTACCAGCTATCGGATTGTTTTACTCTCTCTAAAATCGGGTTGATGGCGCTTGGGTTTTTCCGCACCCCCAGGGCATAGAGTGCCATGCAACGGACATTGGTATTTTTATCATTTAAAAATGTCAACAAATCCTCGTAAGTACCGGGTCCTCGGCTGTAGGCCAGTGTTTTCACCAACCAATAACGATCCTGGGGGATTCGGCTGTTAAGCAATTGCGGATATGCCTTGTAATCGGTAATCTTCAATTTCTGTTGTTGAATCGTTTTTAAGGCCGATACCCGGGTTTGCCAATTATCAGATTCCAGGGCTTGGGGTATGTCCTTAATATCGATGATATCACTTCGGTTTGATAGGAAATAGATCAACACGATAATGCCGACCAGCAAACATATGATCGATGCCGTCAGGCCCGCTGTTTTTCGTTCAACGAAACCCAATAACAGGTAATACCAGACGGCATGAAGAACCATATAGATTAAAACTGGAAATCCAAGCAGCAACGATAAAAAGGTAATTTGCCGAAATGGGGCCTGGCGATCTATTCGTTGCGAGAATCTTTGCAGTATTTTTTGGGAATCCGATAAAAATTGATTGAGCGGGATCTGAAAAATCAGGCGCTGACGGGATCGGAAATCAAGGTTTTCCCTGTTTTGAACGATTTTCAAATCGACAATAGCGGAATTCGGCAACAGCAAATACCCCCCGGCCATCAGCCTGCTTTTGAGGTTTTCATGACTTGATCGGGTTTGAATATTTTCAAGTGCACAGGTTTTGATATTTTTTTGATCCAGAGACTTAAAGGCTTCTGCGGGGTAGAGCGTGTATGAATAATAGAAATCGCTGAACTTTCGTCCCCAATGGTTGGTTAAGAGCAGGTTGTCCCTCAAATCCAGAAATATCGCTTTGTCAAATTGGGTAAACCACAGCAGCGCCAGCAATGGTATGGGAATGACATACACCAGCTGCTGCAGTCGGCGCCACCGGATCTCATTACGGGGTTTCCTTTTTACGGTAAGCTTGAAAGTAACCGGTGGAATGATCAGGAAGTACAGGGAGGGGATTAGGTTAAATCCGTGGATGTTGACAAAAAGCAGGCTCGCCCCCCAGACAGATAGAAATAAAAACAGGATATATCGATGGCGACAAAAAAACCGGTCCCAAACCCAGGCTGCTGCCATGGTTCCAAGGGTGATCCCGGCGCCGATGGTGAAGGTAAAAAAAAAGCCACCGAAAAAGGCCGGTACGAATTTTTGCAAGCTGCCCATCACCTGCTGATTGGGTATCGCGAGATATCCGGCAGCGATTACAGCTGAAACGGTGGCATACAGCTTTAGGTTTGAAAGATACACCTGGGTGGTTGCCATCACCTGAGCGATCAAAAGTCCGATGAAAAGGATGCCAATCGGATGGAATGGGGATGAAAGCTTTAATTTCCTCATTTATTTAGGCTAGCTTTGATTTGGTTTATTTCACTGTTTATCAAAAAGAAATAAAATTCAGAATGATTCGCCCAAATTCAGTCTTATTAACGCGATTTATGAAATTTTTGTTTCATCAGATTTTACGGCACGTCAAAAGTTCTGAATTTTAACCAATCTAATGCCAGAAAAAGCCCGGCAATAGATTTGGCGTCCTGGATATCTCCCCGGCGAAGCATGGCAAGCGCGTCTTGGCATGCGACGCGATGCACTTGAATTATTTCGTCTTCATCGAGATCTCTTTCAGCTGAGTGCAGATCTGTGGCCAGAAAGATATGAATGCGTTCGTTAGAATAGCCGGGTACCGGCGTTATCTCCCCCAAGCCATGCCATTGATCGGCCGAGAAACCGGTTTCCTCAATGAGTTCTCTTCTCGCACAATTCATCACGGATTCCCCGGGATCAAGGGTTCCGGCTGGAATTTCCCAGATATACTTTCGCAGGGCGTGACGATACTGCTTGAGCAAGATGATATGGGTGGAATCGATCACGGGTATGATTGCGGTTGCGCCCGGATGCTGGATAAATTCCACATCCGTCGTAACCCCGTTGTCTAAGGTTACATTTTCAGTTACCAGGTTGTATACCCGTCCTTGATGAAGTGTGGTCTTGCTGTTTATCCTTATGGCCATAGTGGACTCCTTTAACTCCCTTCATAAGCCACCGGCCGGTGCGAATTGAAAAGGTTCTACCGTTACGGGGTGATCACGGGCACATTGTTTTAATTCTGAACTATGCCGGCGGCTTATGAAGGGAGTCAATTAAGAGAATTTTGGCTCATTTTTTCGTCATGCTCAGAGTTACGAGCAGCGCGCCTGCTTATCAAAATAGACAGATCAGATTAAAACGTTGCTTAAATAATCTTATCAAATGCTGTGACAGCCCACAACGTCAGAAAAAAGGAACATGAAGCCAAAATTCTTTACATAAATCAGCGCTCACCAGCAGAGCAATGCATCAGCCCCTTGGAGGGGCTTTCCTCATACCATTAGCTCTACTGGTGGTCGCTGATTTATACCGAAAAAGTGCTATAACCAATCTATCGGGTGGACAACCTGACTGTCAATAAACTTTCTTATGGTTCCGGTTGTTGCGATTTTGATTTAAGTTTTTAAAGTTTCTACAAAAATCGACGATTATAGTTGCTGAGCCCTTAAGTCGTCTATCGATGGGTTTAACCAATTAAGAGGGATGAAATATGAGCACCAAACACCGAATCCTGATAGTGGATGATGAACCGCTGAACGTTAAATTGCTTGAGGCCAAACTTTCTGCCGAGAAGTACGAAACGAGCACGGCCTATAGTGGCGCGGAAGCTTTGGAAAAAATAGTGGACGCGGCACCTGATCTGATCTTGCTGGACATTATGATGCCCGATATGAATGGATATGAGGTGACGCAAAGACTAAAAGATAACCCAGATAGCCGTGATATTCCCGTGATACTCGTGACGGCCTTAGATGGTACGGATAATAAGATTAAAGGTCTGGAGGCTGGGGCCGACGAGTTTCTCAATAAACCGGTTAGTACGCCGGAGCTATTGGCGCGGGTAAAATCGTTGCTGCGCCTCAAACAATACCAGGATCAATTGAAATCACCTTCCCATTCCGAGAAAATTTATACAGCGCCGATAAGCGCAGAATCGGCCACTCAAAAGAGCGTAGATTTGCCATCGATTCTTCTTGTTGAGGATGATGAAAAAGATGCCAAATTAATTCAGAGTTATCTGTATGGAGAGCCCTACCAAATCAAGCTGGTTAAGGACGGGGAAGAGACATTATCTTGTGTAGAGCAAGAAAAGGTAGATCTCATAATGTTAGACATTCTGTTACCGGGTATAAACGGTTTTGAGGTATGCCGTCGTCTGAAAAAAAATGACCACACTCGAAATATTCAGATTGTGGCGATCACCAGCCTGGGAGATTTGGAAAGCAAGATCAAAGGACTTGAACTGGGGGCTGATGATTATCTGGTAAAGCCGATCAACCGGCATGAACTCGGCGTACGGGTTAAAGCCCTAATAAAGAAAAAAGCTTATCTCGACAGCCTGCATGCCAATTATGAAATTGCCGTGCATTCCGCCATCACGGACAAGCTGACCGGACTCTACAACCAGGCCTATTTCAAGCATTTCCTTGACTTTGAAGTTAAAAGATCGTTGCGCCAAAAAACGCCAGTAACATTGTTGATGATCGATGTCGATGACTTCAAGCAATACAATGATCGTCTGGGGCATGTGGCTGGAGACGGGATATTGATGGAGCTCGGTAAGTTAATCAGGACAAACATCCGTGATATAGATCTGGCTGCCCGTTATGGAGGGGAAGAGTTTGCTGTTGTTTTACCGAACACGGCTATCGATGAAGCAGAAAAGAGCGCCGAAAGGATACGACAGATCGTCCATGGACATACTTTTTCACAGCTAGATTCTTCGTCGATGAAAAATCTAAGCATTAGTGCGGGGCTTGCGATCTATCCATACGATGCCGATTCAGTAGATGGATTAATTTTACAGGCCGATAGCGCACTCTACCAAGCAAAGAAAGCTGGTAAAAACAGGGTTTGTTTGTATAATAAGGATTCCGGTAAACAAAATTGAAGTTGAATCCAATATAATCGAGAAAGGACCTGCCAATGAAATCACCGCAAATTCGAACTTCCCTACCGGGCCCACAAGCAAAAAAAATGATCAAGCTTGACAAGTCCTTTGTCTCCCCCTCTTACACGCGGGTTTATCCTCTGGTCGTTGATAAGGCGAAAGGACTCTGGGTGCACGATGTCGACGATAACATTTTTCTCGATTTTAC
>JASFFJ010000309.1:0-8823 GCA_050124355.1 Desulfobacterales bacterium
ACGGGTATAATCGCCACCCATAGCGCTCCCTCCCTAACCCGTCACAGCCGGAACCAAGAAGCTCCTTGCATCTGTGCGCGGATAATCTGTGCGTGGTTAAAAAAATAGACTGTCCTGCGGTTGTCTCATACGGAAAAGACTAGGTAACAAAAATTAGACCCGGTACCAGACCAAAAGGAAGATATTCGGTCAGACGAATACCAAGATTCGTCTCCCGCTGGGGTTGCTTCAGATGGCTGAAAGCGCCCATTTCAGAACCGTCTTCCGCACCTGTCCGAATCTGAACCGGACTGGTAATCCGCAATTGGGCATATCCCGGAAGCCCGTAATTCTCAGCTGTAAAACTCGGTACGAGCCGCGCCCGGATCTCGGCACTAATGTCGTCCAGGTCTGAAAGCCCAAACGGAATGCCCTCGGCCTTGGCCCGGTCTTTGGCCTTGCGGATGGACTTATCGATCTCAAAATCAGGTTGGCATCGATAGCGTCGCGGCGTTCGCGAGCTGTGCGGCACGAAACTGAAACGCACGCAGCCTTGATGACGTTCTTCGGCGTATACCGTCTGGGTAAAAATTACTTCGGTGGCCAGTTCAATGGTTCGAAAATAGCTCGGCCCAAAAATAGTTGAGCGCTCAATGGTAGCGGCAGTCACCGGCTGATCCGTGGTGCCGGTGGCGGCTAGGGCCGCAGTGCCGATACCGTCCACGAGACTGTCGAGCAGATAAATCTTCTGCGCGTGTTCGGGGATGCGCACGGGACCGATAATTGAAAACGCGGCGTGCAGCTCAAATCCGGTGTTGATGTTGGCGCTGCCATCTGTGTCGGCTACGAGAACGCTCGGATCGGCGCTGTCGGGCAGACCGTCTTCGTTCAGGACTCGGCCGGGTACCAGTGTGGTATGGATGAGTCGCAACGTTCCAAAATCACCCTCCACCTCCACCCCGCCTTCCACCAGCATGCCACTCAAGGTTAGCGTGGCATCGGGATGGGTGCCGGTGATGCGGATGCGACCACCGCTGGGTTGAATATGCGGCCGGGCGCCATTGGCCGCTTCGATGGCCAGCCATGCGTCATCGGCCGGTTCGATATCCAACGGTTCATTGTATGTGCGGTTATCCAAAATGGTGATTATGGTATTGAGTTCCCTCCGGTTGTTCCACTCGATCAACGCCGCCCCCAAAGAGGAGAAGCCATCCGTCGGGGGCGAGTCCTGCTGGACGAAGAGCTGCCGATCAGCCAGAGACGGATCGATCATCCATTTGCCCCGCTCATAGGGCCCTCCGCCCATGTCAGCGCTGAAACCGTAGTGATAGGAGACATTGACCTGAGAATCGGCAAAGCCGGTGCCCACGGCAATCCGACCGTGCTCCACATCCACGGCTATGATTTGTCCGGCGGGCTGTACGGCCGGCCACGGGTTCAGGCGGCAACAAACGATCTGGGCATTAAAGACGTCGGGCGCGGCTGTTGGATCGATGGCCGGGCTGACAGGGCTGCCATTTCGCTCGATATGGAAACTGCCGCCCTGATCGAGGGGGCCGTAAAGATCGGTGACGTCCAGACGCGGCGGCTGCTGAAGCCGGTAACGCTCCAGATCATCGAAAAAGTACAACTTGCGTATGGGGCCAGGCACGTGAAATTCAGTAGCAAGCCCGGATTCGTCGCCTTCCCTTCGCCAGCGATTAAAAAGAGGGGCAGGATTGCCCAGGGGACTGAAATGATATTGCCATGTTTGACCGGCTTGGCGGGCCTGAACCCGCAGCATGGGATAGCTTTGCAACCGCCACAGAAAAAAACCAATGTTGGCGATGTTGTGCCACCCCTCGGTCTGGGCCGGATCACGGACATCCACGGTATGGCTCCAAATGTCGAAGGCTCCATCCAGGCGGTCTGCTTGTTCCAGGCTTCGCAAGTCCATACATGCTTCTGCTTCGAACCTCAGGTGGTTCAAATTCTGCGTCCATTCAAGCAGCCGGAAGAACTCTACCGCATGGGCCGCCCAGCCCGTGACATCCCGGGCAAGTTCTTCGAGCATGGGCAGCGTGCCTTTGCGGCGGCGGTAGTAGATGGTTTTGGCCACATCGGCCCTGATGCGAATGGCCATGTCCGGCAGCAAGTCCGGACCGGTCAGGTCACGGAACAATTCAGCAGCAGTTTTGCTGGGCTCGATACGGCTGGTATCATGCAAAAGGTTGTTGCTGACCAGATCTCCGATATAAGGGATCACCCACGGCCGGCAGGTTTCGATGAAGAAGTCATCCCAGAGTTGGCGGATATCCGTTTGAAGTATTTCGGCCTGGTCCTGGATGATATCCAGAAGAGCCTTTAGCGGATACCCCTCGGCCGCATCTCGCTCACGGTGGACTGCCGGCATGAGGTCATAGATTTGTTTCATCCAACTTATGCTGTTCATTTTTTTATCCTAATCCGGCAAACCACCCCTTGTGAAAATGATCACGTCCTGTGAAGGTGAATCGACATGAGCCTGCTCGGCAGGCAGAACGGCTGGATCATTGGATGCCCGGTTCGGCTGTGCCCCAAGAATCCATAGATGATTTTGAATCGGTTTGGGAGTGCCATCAGCAACTCGGATAATACCCCGATTGTTCAAAAATTGAGCAAATTGGCTATCGGTCACATCGGCGTTTTGCTTGTACATGAACCCATCTATATCCACGGCAACCACACCGGACACATTCTGTAATATGGCATACACATCGCTCAGATGAATGGACTGGGCAAACGCCAGCGACTCAAAGGACAAGGCATCCAGGAGCGCGGCGCGTGCGGCCTGTGCCACTTTTGAGGAAACATAGGTGTCGGCCACTTTCAGTGTGGCGGTTATCAGTATCGGTATCGTTATGTAATTGGCAAGCATCAGTCGACGATTCGGGTCGCGGTTGGCGGTGAGGCTGGCATGGATTCGCTTCAGTGCCAACGATGAAAAAGTCGAGCCGTTCTGTCCGGCGATGGTCAGGTGGGCGGCCCGTGTGTCACCGCTCCACACCCAGGTAACTTTGGCCTTGGCCACTTCGCTTCGGCTGCGGGCAAGGTCTTCCAGGTCTAGGAGCGAAACGGCACGATCAAAGGTGCGTACCGTTGCCGGTGCGTTTTGGCGTGCATCATCCAATGTCTCTGGATCGGCACCGCCGTCTGCTCCGGCCGGATTGATCGCCGCCTTCAGCCCCTTGGGTTTATCCAGAAGCGTCCTTAACTGACCCGCTTTGACCCGTCCTTCGAGCCCGATTCCCTGACGATAGCTGGCCACTACATTGGCGCGGCCTTTGGGTGGGCGCGCACCGGTTACACCGTCGCCAAACCTTACGGACATCTCGGCGTCGTCGTTGATGCGTGATGTGTAAACCGGTTCTGTGGCGCCTTGGCCGAAAAGGCTGTCCACTTCTTTCCAGAGCACATCGTTCACGAACAATTGAAGCGTATTGTCGGCACCGTCCTCACCGGCTGACGGCACAAAGGTGACCGGGCTTTTCTTCAGAGCAAACTCCTGAAAAGGGACGGTTGGGTCGGCGTCACCGAGTACCTCGCCGGTAACCGTCTCACCGTGGGACGTCTGGGCCACGTTGCCCATGAGAACCGCCGATGTGCGATCCAGCGACATCGTGTCTTTCACGCGCAATTCGATTTTGAGGTAATCCTGATGCGCCAGGCCAATCATGCCGGGGAAAACGAGCAGACGATTATCGATCTTCCGAACGCAAGCATATTTGAAAAACGGAGCAATATCCGCCGTATTCAGTTTTGATTCAAGATCTGACGCAATAGCGTCAAGGGTTGCTACAGTATGATCGAGATTGATTCGCCTGGAGGCGATGGGTCCGATGCCCACCGACAACTGCGGCAACATCGTGGTGTAGGCCAGATCCGGATCGAGCGCGCCGGTCATAATCCCGGTCAATGCTTGGGCAAGATCCGCTTCGAGTCCGAGCTCCACAACAGTGGTTTCATCATTCATGGTCTTCGAAAATTTAACGCTCGCTTCAAAATCGCCTGGCAAAACAACGAGTCGGTTGTCGATGGCGCGGACGAAGGCCTCGGCAAAAACCGGATCAGTATCAGTGGCCCGCAAGACGCTCTGCAATGAAGCGGCCGCATCGATTAATGTTTCCAGCGTGCCGCCTAAGGCGATGGTTCGGGGGCCGATGCTGCCAATGGTCACCTCTAAAGACGGGGTTGGGCTCGCAAGTGCGGGGAACGGAACAAGCGCTGCAGAGCTTAAAGCAGTCACCGTTTTTGCCGTATCCTGATCGAGGGCAAGCAGAACCACAGTTTCGGCATCCTCGGTGGTGGCACCGAAGACGATTTCGTTACCTGTGATTTGTACCCGGTTTATCTTAGCGGCAATCGGCTCGCCGCTTTCGTCTTTGAGAAGCACCTGCCGGCCGGATTCGATATCCGTTAGTTTCACTGTGTAGCCGTCTTGATAGGCGTTTTTTTCGATCGGCCGGGCGATCTCGATCGTTTCGGCATCGATGCGTTGGCCGGGCACATAAACGAATGCCGAATCGATATTGCTCGGGTACCGGAACCCCCAAAAGGACAGTTTCGGATCTGACAGTTCGTAGATGATGACCTGTCGCCGGTCATCAATTAACGAAACCGCCGGCGTTACGGTCACCCGGGTCACCGTATTTGTGACCGAGCCGAGTGCCTGATCATCCTGATCCACCGCCATTACCGTCAAAGTTTTCTGCTGATTGGTGCCGTCCGCCAGCAGCAACCGGGTTCCGACTTTAAGGTCATCGTATATGCTGTCCAGATAAAGATAATTTCCTGCGGCAATCGCAAAGCTGTCGGGTCCGAGAACAGGGGCGGGAGTACTGAAGCCCAGTTCATTCAGAGTCGTTGTATCAGCAGCGTGAGTCTCAAATACCATCGTATCTCCCGGCACTCCCGGGTATACGATAAGATAATCGTTTTCTCTTTCAACTCGAGCTTCGGTGAAGGAAGTGCTGGTATGGGCCGCCTGAATACCTTCTTCCAATTTCTGCCGGACGGTATTCAGGACGCGAGGACTACCGGCGATGCTCACTTCATGCGGTCCTTCCGAACCGATGGTGATGTTAATCCTGGCCGGATCATTCGTGACTCCCGTAAATCCGGCAAGATTGCTTGATTGATAGCCTAGCAAACCGGTATGTAAATTTTGAACCTTCCAGGTTTGCACGACCCCGGACCTGATGATTGCCTTAGGATAACTAGGCGGGACGTTGTAGCCGAATAAACGAAAGGACCGGACGAGTTTAGCGCCTTGGGTCGTCATGTTCCAATTCGCACCCTGTACCGGTGTCGCCCAGTGCGCCTTCATATGCTCATGTTCAACCTCGAGTTTTTTTACGATCAGTTCCTCCACCGGTTCCGGATCGTCGGGATCGAACAGCAGCACGCGATCGTCTTCAACGAGGCTTTCAGCGATGGCCAATCCCCGATCTCCCGGTGCGAGGTAGGCGCTTGTGGATCCCTTGGCCAGTGGGTTGACGCCCAAAGGTGCCGGAAAGACCGACTGTTCGTTCAGCCAGTCATAGACCGTTAGGCTTTCGAGGGTTTCATATTTTTGAGGCTTTTCGTCCTGCTCCGGCACGCTTTGGACCCGCAGCCCCACGGGCACCGCCACCTGCTTGTCTTTTTCCGCAGTGAAACTCAGGTAAGCGGTGGCGGCGCTACCGGGCGACAGCTCGTAACCGATCATGCGAGCCATCCGGAGCACCGATTCGCGCCAACGGGCCGTTCGCAGAAAGGCTTCGTTGGCGATTCGCTCCTGATAGAACGTGAGGATATCGGCAACGGCCGCCCAGAGTTCGAGGATCGTGATGGCATAGTCGTCGCTTTGCCGCGTGCTTAATTCATGCAGTTCAGCCGACCGCGAAATCGCCTGGAACATGGCCTGGCGAAAATTGGCAAATGTGCCGACCCGGTAGGCCACGGCCGAAAGCCCCGGCCGGTTGTCGATGACCACCGGTGTGCCGCCTGCCGGCGGTTTGCAGCAATGACAGGTATCCGGTTTCATTTGCCCGCTCCCGCGCTCAGTCTCAGAACGCCGTTTTCCTGAAAGTTCGGATCGTTGTCCAGCCGTGCGATCTGCCACGGGCCGATGGGGATAATGCCGGCCTTGAGTTCACCGTTGTCTTCCTGGTCGTAAACGCGAAAGCTCGTGACGGTCGCCGACTCAACCCCATCGACCGCCTCAACGGCCGCATAGAGGCGGCTCAGATAAACAGGCTGGGCGAAGGTGAAATAGTCTGGATGAAAAAAACCTTTGGTGCCGTCGGGGTTGATCCGGTTGCTCAATACCCATGAAACGGCCTCCAGCACATCGCCCTTGAAGTGGTCGGGTTTGACGCACACAAGCATGTCGATTTCGATGGGCACGTACTCTCCCGAGCGGATCTCGAGGTCGTAACCCGCAACGCGGTACCGGTTGATGTGCGCTTTGACCCGGTCCCTGAATGCCGGTTCCAAACGGGTGCGGCTTCCGGACTCTGTAATGAGATCTTCGGGGTTGAGCGGATCGACGGCCATGACAACCGTGTACCAGCTGCCGGTCCATCTAAACGCGGCCACCGCACCGGCCACATTGTCCATTTCGAGCGCAGCCGCTTTGTAATCGTCTTCGGTCACCGCCCGAAACTGTTCGGCACGAAAGGCAGCCGGTGCTTTCTGCCGGACCTCTTCGATGGTCTCCATGTTCTCGCCATCCGTTGCGGCCAGGAGATTTCGAATAGCCGTGATGGCAGGCCATATCGGCGCCACCGGGGGTTGCACCACATGAGCCAGGGCATCGGCGCCCACATTACCGCTGCGCCCGCTACCGATCCGGTAAGTGGCGAGGAATTCCGTTGCCCCGGCGACTTCCCGGCCGTATTGCCCGTCGCCGAAACGAAGCTCGCCGTCACCGTCATTGTCGATATCCACCACGAAATGGGTGGCAAATGGCGGGCTGTCCAGCAGATGGGGCACTTGGGTCCACAATTGATCGCCGGTGGGAAAATGCACCATCAGCACCACGGCGGGTTGTGCTTCGGCTGGTTTGCAGACCAGATTGGTACGCTCAGTAACGGGAGAAGCCCCTTCTGACGGATCCAATTCGTAGACCATGGTGTCTGGTTGGCACTGCAGGGTCACGGGTCCCTGGCTGAGCCGGAGTCGAAACGGCACATCGGCGGGGACCGGTTCCGGCGGTTTGTGGGTCTCGACAACCGTCCTTCCGTGATCGGCAAGAACGATATTGCCCCTGGCGACGGATACGTCCCGAAGCAGTTCGCCTTCCCGGGTCTCGGTCGAAATACACAAAGGAAAGCCAAGGGCGTCCTCGCCGCTCCAGGTGACTTTGAGAAGGGGCATTGCGGTATCGGCTGCCGATCGGACCTGGAGCTCTCCACCGGACAGCATTTCGCTGTACAGCGGATCCTGGTCTTCTTTGACATCGATCAATCGAACCGCCTGGCGGTGTTCGGTATCGGCATCGGCTTGGCTCCTGCTTTCCGGACCCAGCACTTCTTCAAATACGAGGAAATCTCCTGCCGCAAGGTGGGGGCGAATCACCCGATCCCGGTTTCCAGGATCGGTGGCGTACACATGGACCGATGTCGCCCCGCCGGGCAGGCAGCATTGGAGATTGCCAAAGGTGTGAAGGTGAATCGTGTTGTTCTGCGGATAGACGTCGAGCGGGAATGCGGTCTCGAAAACACGGCTCTTTTTCAAGGCAGGGTCGCTGTCAAAGGCGTCGGAGGAAAGGTTTATCTCCCGGATAACAGTGCCGGGAAGCGCGGTTTCTCTCATCATCGGTTCGCCCACACGGCTCAGGATCTTTGTTCCCATGGGAATCTGCCCGGTGCTCGACACGTTTACGTGAACATAAGTCCAGGCATTGCGGCCGTCGTGCATGTCGTAGTCGATCAGCCGGGCGTGCCGCTTGGCCGATATGCGTTGCCGAACGGTCTCCAGGAAGGCCTCGTTGGAGATGGCGTCCTGAAAGTAGCTCAGATGATCCCCTATGTAGGACAACAGCTCGACCAGGGCGATGCCGAGATCGGCCGGATTTCGTTCGAGCCAGTCCGGGTTGCGCTGGGCGATGAGGTCAAGAAGCAGCTGGCGGAAGCTGGCGTAATCTTTGGCCAGATAATCCAGCTGGGGTACGTCGCCCTCGTGCGGCGGGCAGAATTGCTCCTGACGGCAGTCGAATTCCGACGGACAGTCGGCTTTGAAGCTGAAAACGGTCCGGGAAAACAGCGGATCCAGCGCTGAAATCGCCTGTATCCAGGTGCCGTCCGTCTCCAGGCGCCAGCCGAGGGAAAGCTGATATTCCGAGAAATCGCCGGCCTGGTCCACCTCGATTTCCAGGCGGTTGGCCGCAGGCTGGGCACCGCGCACCCGGATGTCGACAATGCGGGTGCCACCGTCAATGTGGATCTGCTCCGGATGGGTCGTCAGACCGTAGGCGCCGTCCGGATCGGAATGGGGCGGGTCCGGCAGGTCCTTTAGAAATGTCACGACCAGCACGTGCGGTCGGATCGATAACGGCCGGTGCTCGTATTCGACAAAATCGATGCCGTTTAAGACCGGGTGCGCCTTGATATCGGCCATGCGCTGCGGGTCGCGGCAGGATGGTTTGAACCTGTTGATGGGTTTCATCTCAATTGAGTCCTGCTAATCTGTTGCAGATTGACTGAATTCTTCCATAAACCTTTCACCGGTCGTACGCCGTATGTAAACAACATTTACTTCCAGCTGAGCTTCAACGGCCGACACTGTCACCGACTCGACCCTAATGACCTTTCCGAGCCAGCGCTGAAGTGCGCCGTGAACGAT
>JASFFJ010000310.1:0-8741 GCA_050124355.1 Desulfobacterales bacterium
TTATCGGACCGGGGCCGAGGGCTGGCGCTACCGCCCGCAAGAAGTTGGTTCGTGGGTCCTTGAAGAACCGATACACTTCATCGATCTCATGTTGTGGTACTTCGAAACATCCGGTGCGCCGACGGCAGTGACGGCCTTTACAAACCCCGGTGAAAAAAGTCTTTCGCAGGATTTCACGGCTGTTTTTGAATTTCCGACCGGTGCTTATGGCGTCGTATCTCAGACACTTTCCGCTTTCGAACACCACCAGGTTGTCGAAATCTCCGGCAGCGAGGGCGCCATAAGATCAATCTGGTCGGGGGCCATGGACCGCACGAACAAACCGATTTTTTCAATCACCGCCCAGGTTCGTGGGGAAGATACACCCGTTCAGATCAAACTCGAACATCCCTCGGGTGAAATATTTGAAATTCAGGAAAACATAAGACTGGCGCTGGACGGTTTGGCAGAAGGACGATCGCTATATCCAGTTGATAAAGCCCGAAACCTGGTAAGGCTTTGCCTGGCCGCTGAACAGTCTGCCCGGGAACGCCGCCGGATTGAACTGAACTGAGATATAGGTGAAAAGCAGCGTGGATGGAAAAATTTGCGACAAGGGATTTTTTTAGGAATCGAAACGCTTGTACATAGCACTAAATAGTCAGACTTTCCATTCGGAAAATCAAATACGGGTGTCTCTATTTCATTTTATCGCCATCTCACGGGGGGTGACACTCTGAAAGGCCTCATCATCCTCCTTGAAAAGCTCAATTCCAAAGCCATTTTTGTCCGCCCGCATCACTTGTCCCTGACGCTTAACATGCCCATCCAGATAGGGCAGCGCAATGGTAATGACGGATCCCAGTGGCAGTATATGATCTGTCCTGATGAATAAGCCGTTTTCGCTGTAATTTTCTAAATCACCCTCGTAGAAAGCGTCTTTGGTACTAAAGAAAACAGACCCCGAATAGTCTATTCTTGGTTCGTATCTTTTTTCAGATTTTTTTTCTTTGTTTGATGTTTCCATATTTAATACCTTTGTCTAATTTCTTGGCATCAATTTATCCCACGTCTCAGATGGATGTTGTTCCAGGTAACAGCTAACATATCGGCAATTTTTGAGAGAACTTTACTCTTTCCAGTCCGCCGGCGATGTGAGTTGTCCCAGAATCGCTCGTCGTATCCAGTCCAAGCCCTGGATCGCAAGCCAACTGCGGATATAATCTGAATCCTGATAGTTGCGACCCGCTTTGGTGAACCGCATATCACCCGGTCCGCAGAGAGAGAAAAAGGTCGAATTATCATCGAAGGGACCGATCAGCGCAAATCCAATGCCATCCGGCGAGGCGACGTAGTCCGCCAAACTCATGGCAAGCGTGCGATAATCCCCGTCCAGTGCGTCAGCTTGCGAGGCCAAACCAGCCTTTTGCAGTACCGCCGATGTGTCGATGGCATGCAGGTTGGTCGTGATCAAATCCCCGAATCCGGCATCAATAAGGTCTTGCGTCAGGAGACCGCCACTAAGTGTATCAATCACGCCTAACCGTAACTTCTTCTTTGATAACAACTTTCCGATGACTTCAGGTACCGTTTCATTTTCCACACCATAAACGGCGACGCCAAGCCGCTGCCGAACTTCAGCTTCCAGCGGCGCGATGAGGGCGTCGGCTTCAGCCTCCGTGTCGGCCCTGGCCGTGATACGGACATCGGTTTGACCCGCATGGGCAGCCAACCCGATGGTCGGATTTGTCGTTGTCATTAAATCGCCGATGGCCCGATCGACGTTGCTTTCGCCCACAGCACAGGTTCTCAAAATCCGAATCTTGGTGGCCTTGGCGCCGCCCATTCTTTCGACCAGCAAAGGAACCACTTTTTTGCTCATCATATACTCCAATTCACGCGGCACCCCGGGTAGAGAGATGACGATGCCGCGCCCCCGGCGATCCTCAGAAAGAAAACAAGGCGCCGTCCCCGCCGGGTTGGACAACGGCAGCGCACCTTCGGGGATATAGGCCTGGCGCTTATTATTTTCAGCCATCTTGCGGCCGATACTTCGAAAACGGGCAGCGACTTGCGCTTCCAGTTCCAAACTGTAGATCAGTTTGCGGCCGGTGGCATTGGCAACGGCCTGGCGCGTCACGTCATCAACGGTCGGCCCAATTCCGCCTGAGGTGATAATGACATCCGAGCGATCCAAAGCCAAATTGAGTATATCCGTGATTCGGGCCTCGTTATCGCCGACGGTGGTTTTGTAAAATAAGTTAAGTCCGATTTCGCGCAAAGCTTTGGCCAATCTGTTGGCATTGGTATCAACAATTTCCCCCAACAAAAGCTCAGTGCCGATCATCACAATTTCTGCATGCATTTAGCACCTCCCAAATTTCAACGTTTCGTTGCATCCCAGCTTTCCGGCTTCCCAGCCAACAAACGTGTTGGGCCGTTATTAAATTCCAACAATAAATCCGCCGAAGCGGATCAACGTCCTATTAAGTGTTTTTCGTTCAGTTGGGAATCGAGAAATTATGCCATCAAATCATGCGAATGAACAGAAAATTCAGAACTTGTGATGTCTCGTACAAACAAGATGCAACAGAAATGTCAAGAATTGCGTCAATAAGACTGAATTATGGCGAATCGTTCTGAATTTTATTTTTTATTTCGATCCTATTACCAAAATAAAGATCGTCGATGAAACCTATTTCTTGGTTATCATGCCATTTTTTTTGATAAATTTTGTTGAATCTTTAACTTACGCTTATTTTTACTACAAATATAGATTCCTTCCGAGAAGTTTTTTCAACTGAGTTCAGGAGGCCTGCGATACTTACAGAACATCCAGTATCTTCAGAATTTTATGCTGGCCTGATAAAATTTATCGTCCGAATTGCGGAGAAGCATAAAAAAACAACTTGACAATCTGGTCTGGTCTGGTCAGACTATATTAACTCCATTCATAAGTCACCCCGACTTATCGGGATAAGAATTTAAGAGGTTCCACCGTTATTATAAGCGACTATTTGCATAGCCTGGCGCCGGTTTCCTTCCAGGGGCCCCTCCTCATACCCTACGCTCTGCTGATGGTCGCTGACTGGAGGCGATCTTTATGCTTATAACCAATGTTTCCGAGGCAAAAGCGCAATTATCCGCCCTGATAGAAAAAGCATTGGCCGGCGAAGAGGTGATCATAGGCAAAGCCGGCAAACCCGTTGTCAAACTGATACGGTACCAACGTAGTGAAGAACGGCGTCGACCTGGCGCACTGAAAGGAAAAATAAAGATAGCGGACGATTTTGACGAGCTGCCCGAAGATATCGCCGACGCTTTTGGAATTAAAAAATCATGAATTTATTGCTGGACACACATGTGCTGCTGTGGTGGCTTGACGCCAACCCTTCTTTATCGGAAAAGGCAACAGAGACGATTGCCGACGGCAACAACCTCGTTTTGATAAGTTCGGCCGCCATATGGGAAATTCGGATCAAAGAGGCACTGGGCAAGCTTGAAATCCCTTCTAATTTCCAACGGGTTTTAGAGCGCCAACCTTTTGAGATGCTGGCAATTACTGCCGAACACGCTCATGCTGTCGGAGACCTTCCAGCACATCATTGTGATCCATTCGACAGAATGCTTATTGCTCAGGCGAAGGTAGAACGTTTAACAATCGTTACCCGTGATGCCATCATCAAGCAATATAAGATTCCAATTATCCAAGCTTAAACCCAATATTCGCCGTATGAAAAATGACAAAACCGAGAACATAATGCCTGCCGGATCCGATGCATCTGCTTCCGGCGGCACGCTGGGCACGTTTGCCGGGGTATTCACGCCGAGTATTTTAACGATTCTGGGCATTATTCTATTTCTGCGGTTGGGTTATGTGGTCGGCAATGCCGGACTCGGCCTGGCGCTGCTGATTCTAATTTTAGCCAACAGCATATCGGTATTGACCAGTGTCTCTCTTTCAGCCATTGCCACCAATTTAAAAGTCAAAGGCGGCGGTGACTATTATCTGATCTCCCGCACCCTCGGACACGAGTTCGGCGGTGCCATCGGTATTGTGGTTTTTTTGGCCCAATCGGTTTCCATTGCATTTTACTGCCTCGGTTTCGGCGAAGCCCTGGCCCATTTGTTCGCAACAAATTCAAGTACTCTGCCTCAAATTATCGCCGCCCTGGCGGTGACTTTTCTCTTTATTTTTGCTTGGCTAGGCGCAGATTGGGCCACCCGCTTTCAGTATGTCGTTATGGCTGTTTTGGTGGCTGCCATTATTTCATTTTTCATCGGTGGTTTCATCAAATGGGACAGTGCCCTGCTGGCTCAAAACTGGTCTTCTCCGCAAACAAACTTAGGCTTCTGGGTATTGTTTGCTATCTTCTTCCCGGCAGTCACCGGCTTTACCCAGGGTGTCAGCATGTCCGGAGACCTGCAGGATCCCGGCAAAAGCCTGCCTCGCGGTACCTTTATGGCCGTGGGTGTCTCCATCGTTGTCTATTTTCTATCCTCCATCGTATTTGCCGCCGCTTTGCCGGCTGAAGTGATGATGGGCGATTATGGTGCCATGAACAAGGTGGCCCTTTACGGCTTCCTGGTTACCGCCGGTGTCATTGCCGCAACCCTGTCTTCGGCCATGGCGTCATTTTTAGGGGCACCGCGCATTCTGCAGTCATTGGCCGCCGATCGTATTTTTCCCTTCCTGGTTTTCTTTGCCAAAGGTTCGGGACCGGCGGCAAATCCCAGACGCGGCGTTTTACTGTCTGCCGGCATTGCCTACGCCACCGTAGCCTGGGGTCAACTAAATCTGATTGCACCGGTGGTATCGATGTTTTTCTTAATTTCCTACGGCCTTTTAAACTACGCCACCTACTATGAAGCAAGTTCCCAGAGCCCATCGTTTCGTCCCCGATTTCGCTACTTTAACAAGTGGCTCAGCCTGGTCGGTGCCTTGGCCTGTCTGGGTGTCATGCTGGCCATCGATATTGCCGCCGGGATCGTTGCGGTTGCGGTGCTGTTCGGAATTTTTCAATTTCTTAAGCGCACCGCCGGTCCTTCCCGCTGGGCCGACAGCCGCAGATCCCATCATCTCCAGCGTATCAGGGAGCACTTACTGGCTGCTGCCGCCGAGCCGGAACATGCCCGCTATTGGCGTCCACAGATTCTTGCTTTTTCCGACAACCCCCAACGGCGGTCCCAGCTGCTGCGTTTCTCGTCCTGGATTGCGGGCGGTAGCGGACTCACCACAGCCGTCCAAATTTTGGAAGGCGAGGGGCTCAAAATCCGTAAGTTGAAAATGGAAGCCGAAGTGCAACTTCAGCGAGACTTGCAGAAAGAAGAGGTTCAAGCATTTCCCCTGGTGGTGACGGCGCCGAATTTTGAAAACGGCGTCCAGGCAGTCATTCAAGCATACGGGCTCGGATCCATAAAAGCCAACACCATCCTTCTCAGCTGGCTGGGCCGATCTCCCACCAAATTTTTGGGGCTTCATGACCAGGAATTTGGCTGGAACCTTCTAACTGCTCACCGTCACGGTTGCAACATTGTCATTTTGGATGTAAAAGCTGACAAATGGCGCGCTTTGGAAGAAACGGACGGTCAGGATCGCGACATCGATGTCTGGTGGTGGGGCGATGCCACCAGTCGGCTCATGCTTCTGATGGCCTACTTAATTAAGCGAAACGAAAAATGGCGTAACGCAAAGATCCGTTTGCTGGCCGTTGCCAGCGATAACGGAGATGGCCAAACTATTGAGAGCCTCGAAGAGATGCTTGAAGACGTGCGTATTGAAGCAACTCCTTCATTAGTTGAAAATGTTGATGCCGATGTGCTGGCGGAATATTCGGCGGATTCTTCGATTGCATTTCTTCCATTTCGCGTCGGCGACAACCGGGTCCTGGATCCTTTCGGCAATCCCATGCAAGATACGCTTTTCCTTTTGCCGGTGACGGCGCTGGTGATGGCCGCCGATGATGTTGATTTAGATGCCGAGCCTGAAGAAGGCAAAGCCGGTGAGATGGCGGAGACACTCGATGCCCTTGAAGACGCCCGCAAAAAAACGCTGGCGGCGGCCAAAGAAGCCGCCGAAGCTTCTGAGGCTGCCGAAAAAGCCAGAGAAAAAGCTGAAGAGATCGTAGCAAATCCTGAGGGAGTTGATGAGGAAACCAAAGCAAGAGTGGAGAAATTAGCCGAGGAAGCTGAAAAGCAGGCAGCTAAAATGACCCGCAAAGCAGCCAAGGCCGCTGCCAAGGCCGAAATTGCGGCCAAAGAAGCAGAAGCTTGCGGCGCTATTCAGGAAAACTCCGAAGAGGATTAGTGATTGGAAACATTCACCACATCAATTTCGAAATATCACAATTTTGCTACCCTTCCCAACTTCGTCGGCTTTAGCATAGGCACCTCCTCCCGCCGTTCAATCACCCGCATGGCTTTCCATTTCCCACCGAGAAATCGAAGATAAAAGATAAAGCCGAGTGAAATGATATAAGCAGTGGCAAATATCCAGGCCACCATCAGGCCGAATTCGAAAACGACAACAGCCAGATAGACCGGCAAAATAAATACGAGCACCGATAAAATCACGGTTATCAGCATCACATATCGTGTATCTCCTGCCCCTTTGATAGCGGCGCAAAATACGATATTCATGGTATCAAATACCGAGTATACGGCTACGAAACGCAGCAAGATAATGCTGTAGCCATAAATCTCGGGAAATTCCTGGGGATCCGCCCGCAGGGCAAAGGGTGCCACAAAGACATCGGGCACCAGGACATAGGCGGCTGCAATGCTGAGCATGTAAGCCAGGGTCAGGTGAAATCCAGAGTAGACCGATGACTGGGCGCGATCGGGTTTGTCACTGCCCAGATACTGTCCGACCAGCACGGATACGGCAATACCACATCCGATCATAGGCATGAAAGCAAGGGTATTGATATTAAATGCAATGTTCGTCGCCGCCAGGCTTGCAATTCCCAGTCGACCGACCAACAGGACAAATGCCGTAAAACCGGCCATCTCCAGGAAAAACTGCACACCGGATGGAAATCCATAACGTAACAAGCGCACGAAAAGATCTCTTTCCAGCCGCCACCCTTTGATAGTGTGGAAAGTGTCGTTATTTGATCTGATGGACAGCAGGCCAAAAAACATCAGCAAAGAGAAGGCACCCGCCACAACCGTGGCAATGCCCGCCCCTTTGATGCCCAGCTCGGGAAATCCCCAGCGACCGAAGATAAGGGCATAATCCAGTACCAGATTGACAAAAGTGGTTGCCGCATTGACCCATAGCACGGGCCAGGTTTTACCCCTGCCGCTATAAAATCCAGACAGAGCATAAGAGGCGGCATAAACCCCTCCGCCCAGACACTGAATTTGGAAGTACGCAACCTCGTTTTGTTGCACCAGCGGACTATGTCCGACCAGCCTGAAAACAGGCTCGGCAAAGGGTATGGCGCACAGAATTACGAGCCCTCCAAACAAAGACACATAAATGCCCTGCCAGAGCGCGGGGCCGATGCGGTCATACCTTTCGGCACCATAATACTGGGCCACAAAGGTTGTAACGTACCCGGCCGTGCCCATGAAGATACTGACCATCGAAAAATTAAGCATACCGGCCGGCATGGCTGCTGCAATGGCCTCCGGCGAGTACCACGTCAGAAACATGCGATCCACAAAGTGCTGTACCGACCAGGTCGCAGTGCTCAGAATCAAAGGAATTGCAACGACCAGGACCTCCCGGTACCCGCCCTTACGTCTCCATCGGTTTTTCAGGTGTTGCATTTACGGTTGCCTTTACCAATGGTTTATTAGTTGAGTAGTTGACTCGTTAAATGGTTGTAAATATGAATAATTAACCGCAGACACTCGCAGACTAACGCAGACAGAAAAGCCTTCAATGAAAAATGTTCGCGGGCGTCTGTGTGCATCTGCGGTTAGTTTTCATCACTGCAGATTCCGATCTTCGACGTCCCCTTTACCCATTCCACCTTCCGACCTTCTGATCCTCTCACCTTCTGAATGTTCGTATCCCCATTCCCGCATCCGCATTCCGCATGCCTGCCGCGCCATAGTCCTTCTTTATCGGACGACGGCGGGTCCCACTTCCCATGTCCAAAGCCCCGGTTCAATTAACGCGCTATCAACCACAAGTCAAGGATAGTCATAATGAAATGGAATAATTCCAGTTGACACGCATATCACACTTTTTATGCTGACAATGGATGAAAACTGAAAATTTCGATGTGATCCAACTGAGGTCATTGCCAAAGGAAGTGTGGTGATCCAGCGGTGAGAAATTTAGTGGGCGGAGCTACATAAGACGAATTCATGCGGGGTTGAGGCTTGTTTTATCCTTGCAAGCACGAAGCAGAGAGTTCATATCTCCTGCATACTGTTTTCCAGTTCCAGGGCCAAAACCACCCTTCTTGAAATTTCAAGCATCGTGTCAGAATCCAAAGTGCCGATGAATTTTTCCAGCCTTTTTTTGAGGACGGTGTGAATGTTATCGGTCTGGACAAAAGATGGTTTGGGCAAATTGGCTTTTTGATTAATGAACACTTCCGTGGGATATCCTTTCCCTTTGGTGGTTATTTCGGCAACGATAACATTATTAAGGTATTTCAACACATTTTGTCTGGTAAGAACAACAACGGGTCTTGTACCGGCCTTGCCACCGAGATTAATCATCCATATATCACCACGATTCATCGATCCCCCCATTGTTCGGCGTGCAACCATGTTTCCGAGTTTTCAATATCATCCGGATT
>JASFFJ010000311.1:0-8718 GCA_050124355.1 Desulfobacterales bacterium
GCAATGTTATGATGATGCCAAACGCATGCTGACTGGCTGATTAATACCGGTAGGGAGGGCCGGCATCTTTCATGGTTTGGGCGTAGTCTTTGAGTATTTTGACCACCTTGGCGCTTCTGGGGCTCTTTTTGGCAGTCTCGTCCCAGAATTTAAGAGCGGCATCTTCCACCTGCTTCCACTCCTCGGCCGGGATGGAGGTCAGCTCCAGTTTCCCGCCCTTGGTACGGTAATGCGCCTCCCCCCACCAGTACCAATGCTGCCGGTAGTAATGCGAACTGTCCATTTGAAGCTTGAACAAGGCTTGCAGATGCTCCGGCAGGGCGTTCCAGGAATCGGAGTTGGCATAATACGATCCCGCCCAGGCGCCGGAAATGGGATTGGTCAGGTAATATTTGGTGACATCGGCCCATCCGACCGTATAATCTTCGGTAATACCGGACCAGGCCACGCCGTCCAGCTCACCCGTTTGAACCGCCATTTCGATGTCCTCCCAGGGCAGGGCCACCGGGACAACGCCGAATTGTTGCATGAACCGGCCCCCGGTGGGAAACATGAACATTCTCAGCCCCTTGAGGTCTTCAAGTTTACGGATTGGCTTGGTGGTCGCGAAGTTGCACGGGTCCCAGGCACCGCAGCTTAGCCAGGTGACGCCTTTGACTTCAGCGAAAGCCTCCTCCCAGATCTCGTTCAGTCCATACCAGTGAAACAGGGCCGGGACATCCAGTGAATAGCGTGACGCAAAGGGAAAGTATGCACCAAATACAGACACATCAACCGGCGCCGCGATGGAGTCATCGTCACTCTGGACGGCGTCTATGGTTCCCTTCTGCATGGCTCTGAACAATTCACCGGTGGGCACCAGTTGATCGGCATTGTACAATTCGATCACCATCTCACCGTTGGCGACCTTGTTAAAGGCATCGATGGCCGGTTTACAAACATGCTCGGAGAGGGCTGCACCGGCATAGGTTTGCATTCTCCACTTGATGGTGGTTTTCTTTTGCGCATGCACAAAGGGCGCGCTTACCGTTGTCGCTGCCACGGCAGCAGCTCCCACACCTGCTTTTTTGAGAAAATCGCGTCTTTTCATTCTAATAGGCTCCTTTCATGGTTAGAGGGTTAACAACCAACCAAATCGTCAGTATCGACGGCATAAAGCTATAGATGTATATACAGCTACATATGTTACTTTATTCTTGTTTTTCATTTTTCATCTTCTATCGCCTTAGCCTCAACCAGGTTTGTGCCGGTAAATGGTAAGCTAAATGTCGCATTGCCGGCAGATTTGCAATGGATATTGCCGCAACCTTCTGGTTGTCCGGTTTTTTTTTACCTCGCTGAATATAAAGCTGTCAAGTATTTTGTTCAAAACTCAGAACCACTGATATGTCGTAATATCCGATGCAACCGAAATGTCTGTGGCCGCGCCAGCAATGCTGGACTTCGTATGAATCGTTCTGAATTTTGAAGTTCTACCACCCCGGTGCAGTGTTATTACTTCGACCAAAAAAGGGATTGACTCGGTGTATAGCTCCGTTATATTTTTGCAGATCAAATTTTCGATAGTGAATAGTTGCTGATACGTCCGGCGGAGGGTCAAGACGAACGTCTCATCGACCGCCGGATCGGCAACAGACTCAATTCATAAACCACCGCCTATGCCGGTTTGAATTTAAAAGGTTCTACCGTTACGGCGAGAGCATATGTCATAGTGCAACCTGATCGATGCCGGCGGCTTAAGAATTGAGATAAAAAAGAATTTTTGCTTATTTATTACAGTTTATTGGTATAGGCCGGCTGAACAACCAGCACCAAAGCCGAGTGAAGCGAGCAAGATACTGCCACTGATGAATCAGTCAAGTGGTCATCAAAACCGACAGATCCGATAAAGCAGAGATCAAAAACAATTCTTTTTAGACCGAGAAAGAGGGAATCGACATGTCCGACACCACACGCCTTTTGGACCAGGAATTTACAGCAGACGTATGCCATCGACTTTTACCGGAATGGAAGGGGCTTGATATCCATATCTCCCAGCTCAGCGGCGGGATAACCAACAAACTGTACCGCATTCGGTCGGAAAGAGGAGATTACACGGTTCGTATTTATGGCGACAAAACAGACCTGTTCATCAATCGTGACTATGAGGCCCATACGATTCAGGAAATGGCCAAGGTCGGCGTCGCCTCCAATATGATTAAATATATGCCCGAACTCGGGGTCACCATCGTGGAATTTATCGGAGATTCTATCGTCCTCACCAATGATCACTTTCTGGATTCGTCCCTCTACCCCAAAATCGTGACGCCGATTCAAAAAATCCATGCAAGCGGGGTCCGGCTGAAACAAATCTTCAATCCCCTTGTGGAAGTAATGAAAATGTCGGCCATTCTCAAACGGCTAGATGCCAAATACAAGGAATTTGATATTTCAGGCACCATTCAGCGTTTGATCAAACTGTCGAGCATCATCAACCTTCCGGAAAGTGAATATACACCTTGCCACAATGACCTACTGGCCGACAATTTTATCCTGATCAACGACGATGCCCGCGACAGGTACGATGCACCCATGTATATCATCGATTGGGAGTATGCCGGGATGGCACCCAGGTACTATGACATTGCGGACATGTTCCAGGAGATCCTGGTACCCCGCGAATCGGAAAAAGGCATTGTCGCGGAATACTGCAATGGCGAAAATTTTGACCGAACCCTTTTCTTAATCGATCTCTTCAAACCATTTCCAGATATTTACTGGTTTTTGTGGAGCCTGATTCAACTCAATATTTCTAAAATCGAATTCGATTACTACAATTACGGCAAGACCAAATATGACAATGCCATAGAGAATCTGAAGTTTATCGAAAATGAGTACGGTGTGGCCGTTTAAACACCTCTCTGAATCAAGATTCATGGAAGAGGCTTACAGCAGACCAGATAAAAATGGCTCCCACCTGCTCCAAAAGATTCTGTGCTGTCAGAAATGAGGTAGAGTGCTGTCGCCTTTAATTTCCATAGTTTGATGTTTCCACGCCGTCCGCGTCATAATCCCGCCCTAGCGGACGGCGGCAGGTCCAATTCCCAATTATAGATTCACCCCCCTACCCTATTTCATCTTTTTAATTCTTCTACCTTGAGGTTGAAGACCCTCTCTGGGAAATTAATTTCAGAATTAGGAAACAACGATTTCACATCACCCGAATGCTACTGTTGTTTCGTATTCGCTCTAAGTGATTGTAATACGATCATTATTGTAATTTTTGTCGATCCTACTAGTTCTTGCACGATTATTGCTGTGAGAGACGGACTATTGTCTCGATGCGATTTACATCCAATGCATTTATCGTCTGGAGAATGAATCGCTTTCTAAAAGTAAAAAAAATTATTGGATCGGAGGTTCATTGCAAATATTGAAGAAAGCAGTGGCGGCGGCGGACGTTAAGATCGGAAAAATTCGTTATGGGCGGAACAATTCAATAATCGTGATTGCTGCGACGTTACTATGTCTTGCTGCAGCCTCGATAACGATAATGCACTCGGACAAAGACAATGCCGCCAGATCAGAAGCTAGCGACTATTCGATCCCAAGACAAGTTCAATACAGTTTTACGCTACAAAACAAATCCCATCAGATGATAAAGCAAGCCGAGCTGTGGACCTTTGCACCGGTGAAACAAACAGCCAATCAACTGTGCATTAAATTACAATCCAATTATCCATACAAGTTACTGACCGATGACAGCGGCAATCAGGTGCTTCATTTTACCTTCGAGAATCTGGTACCTTACGGCTCCAGGGTTGTTACCATTAAAGCCAACCTGCTTGTCACGGCTACAGCCAATCCAATTCCGTCAGCGCCATCATCCCGGGATTTAAATCCCCAAAAATATATTGAGTCGGATCATCCTGCCGTAAACCGGATAGCACATATACTGCAGAAGGCCGACACATCTAAAACCATAGAAGAAGCCTTTCGCTGGGTGGCAGGCAATGTGCGTTACAGTGGTTTCGCCGGCAGAGATCGCGGCGCGCTATATGCGTTGGCGCATAAAAAGGGTGATTGCACCGAATATGCGAACCTTTTTGTCGCCCTGTGCCGTGCCAACGGCATCGCTGCCCGTCCGATCGCAGGCTATGTTTGCCCACAAAGCGGCGTATTAAAGGCTAGGGATTATCACAACTGGGGAGAATTTTATGAGAATGGTATCTGGCAACTGGCCGATCCGCAAAACCGTATTTTGATGCGGAACGCAGCCGATTACATAGCCATGCGCATTATCCATGGATCTATCGATGGCCCGATGGGCCCATATAACCGCTTTCGGTTCAAGGGTGAAGGATTGGAAGTAAAGATGAACTAGTTGGAACGGTTCAACGCCGCAAAGATTTCTAAATGAGGAAAAAACACAATTAAGCGTTAATAGTTGAGCAGGCCTGTTGAGCACTTGGACTGATTGTAACAATAGAGAAAATTTCTGTCATCTGTCATCTATTATCTGTCTTCTGACATCTGGCATCTCGTATATATTCAGGGGGAAAAATGGGAAAGGCATACCGCTTTGATCGCCGAATAATGTTGTATTTTACGCTTCTCATTGGATGGGTCGTCATGAATCCAGCCGTTTCTTTGGCCGCTGACTCGGTCTGTGCCCGGGTTAAAATCGAAATCAAACAGGAGTTGACGTTGGAACGGCAGGCCTTTGATGCTCATCTACGAGTTAACAACGGCCTCTCTCACATCGCCCTGGAAGACGTTCGCGTGGATGTTATCTTTAGCGACGCAGCCGGCAACCCGGTATCGGCAAGCTCCGATCCGAACGACAGCGGAGCGCTTTTCTATATTCGCCCGGATTCAATGGAATACATCGATGATGTCAATGGCAACGGCACGATATTGCCATCAACTACCGCCGATATCCACTGGTTGGTTATTCCATCTACAGGTTCATCCAACGGCCTGGCGTCAGGCACACTTTATTATGTGGGCGCCAGGTTCGCATATACAATTGCCGGAAATGAAAAGGTCACCGAAGTCACGCCAGACTATATTTTTGTCAAGCCCATGCCGGAAATTGTCCTGGATTATTTTTTACCCACCGAGGTTTACGGCGATGATGCCTTCACGCAGGAGATTGAACCTCCGGTGCCTTTCTCAATGGGGGTCCGGATCGACAACACCGGTCATGGGGTCGCCAAAAATCTTAAGATTGATTCGGCCCAGCCTAAAATTGTTGAAAACGAACAGGGTCTTTTGATCGGTTTCTCCATCGAGGGCAGTGAGGTCAACGGCAAGAAGACCACCGACAGCCTGTTGGTAGATCTCGGTGATATCGATCCTGACAACGCAGCAACTGCCCGCTGGAAAATGAGCTGCACCTTGTCCGGAAAATTTCTGGAATTTTCAGCCGGCTTTTCTCACTCTGATGAGCTTGGAGGAGAGTTAACATCCTTAATATCGGATGCTCGTACTCATTTTCTGGTCCATGATGTCCTGGTAGATCTTCCAGGACGCGATACCATACTGGATTTTCTGGCCAAGGACGGTGATACATATCGGATCTATGAATCCGATGCCGTCGATACGATAGTCATCGATCAGTCTGGTACATCTACCCTGCAGATAAACGGTCGTACAGGCACCTTGGCGGCACCGCCAACCAACAGCTTTATATATGTAAAACTGAACGATCCTTTCGATGGTCAAAAAGTAATTAAAGAAGTCATCCGATCGGACGGCAAGATCATCAAAACCCATAACGCCTGGTTGTCCAAGATCAGAAACGAAGACCACAGCTGGCAGCACTTGATCAATCTTTTCGATGTCGACACCCCGGGCGCTTACACAATCATGTTTGCGGAAGCCGACGACATCCCGCTGCCGCCGGTGTTGCAGTTCATTGAGAACCGCATCGGACTAGAAGGCTTGCCGGTCTCAATATTGGTGGAAGCCGATGATCCCAATGGGACGACTCCGGCGCTTTCGGCAGCACCACTTCCGGCGGGTGCAAATTTTACCGACCTGGGCTCTGGAAGCGGTACCTTTAATTGGACACCTGCGTTGGGCCAGGCGGGAAACTATGAAATCACATTTAAAGCTTCAGATGGTCTCCTGGCGCATACCCGGCGAGTGATTCTGACCATCAATTCTATCCATGATAGCGATGGTGACGGCATGCTGGATGCCTGGGAAATGCAGTATTTTGGATCCTTGGACCGCGACGGAACCGGGGATTTTGACCAAGATGGTATTTCGGATCTGGAGGAATTTTTATACGGTTCCGATCCGACCATCGAAGAACGTGCACCGAGTACGCCTGTAATTATTTCGCCTCATCCGGATGAACACGTCACGCGATTGCAACCGGCGTTGGTAATAGAAAACAGCATCGACGAAGACGGCGACGTATTGACCTATGAATTTGAGGTCTTCGCCGATCCCGGCCTGATTAACAGGGTCGCAGGCGCTGCAGAGGTTACCCAAGGCGTCACAACGACTACCTGGCGCATGCCTGAAACTCTCGACGACAATCGCCGCTATCATTGGCGCGTCCGGGCCACCGATGGATATAGCTTCAGTTTATGGACTTACGGCACTTTCTTTGTCAATACGATCAATAATGCACCCGGACCATTTTACATCAGCAGTCCCGGAGACGACACGGTAGTTGATATCCGAACACCTGTACTGGAAGTCACCAATACCGTGGATGCCGATGAAGATGAGGTAACTTATACCTTTGAGGTCTATGGTGACAGTACCCTGAGCACCCTTGTTGCCTCCGGGGTCAATATTCCCCAAGGGCCTAATGGCAATACCTCCTGGATGGTTGACGCTGCACTGGCAGATAATACCTGGTATTTCTGGCGCGCCCTGGTCACCGATGATCAGGGTGCCTCGGCTGTAACTTCAGTGGGCTCATTTCTGGTTAACACCGCCGATTTGGTGCCGGATGACCCTCAGCCGGCATCTCCGACCAGCAACAGTGATGTCTCTCTCCGACAACTGGATCTGGTTGTGATCAATTCAGCGGATGCAGGAAGCCACACCTATTATTTTGAGCTGGACACAGCCGAGACCTTTGACAGCCCGGCCAAGCTTACATCCGGGGAAGTATTGGAGGGTGCCGATACCACCGCCTGGCACGTCTCCGGGCTGGATGACAACACTTGGTATTTCTGGCGGGTCAAAACCCGCAACGGATCTGGTGAAAGTGGTTGGGTACAGCGTGCATTTTTTGTCAACACGGCCAATGACGCCCCCTTGTCAACGACACTCAAAAATCCAGGCAAGCAGGCCTGGGTCGGGACCTTAACCCCCTTGCTGGAATTGAGTCCTGGCATTGATCCGGAAGCCGACAACCTTTCCTACCGATTCGAAATTTACGCTGATAAAGACCTGACCACCCTCGTTGAACACGGTGTGTCCGCATCTGCCCAATGGAGAGTCCCTTCGGAATTGACGGATAAAACCCGCTACTTCTGGAGAGCCCAGGCCGAAGATGTCCACGGTCTAAGCGGCAATTGGATGGATACCGCCTCCTTTTTTGTTCAGGATACCGGCCCGGATGAACCGCCAGCCGAAATAGCCGTCAACGTTTCGGCCAGCCTTGGAAGCGAAGTTTCCGGACTGAAGGTTTATGCCTTCACGGAGCTTGGCGCTTATACCGGGAAAAAAGTCGTCACGGATGAAACCGGAACGGCCCTGTTCGATACCACGGATTTCACCGATGGGGTCTATAAGTTTCGGGTGGACTATCTGGGTGACCGTTTCTGGTCCGATTCCATCCTGTTGCCAGGTACCTATCGGGCAGATGTCGTCATCCATGAAGAAACCGCCGAGGTCACCGTGAATACCGGCACCGGATCATTGCAGGGAGTTAAGGTATATCTTTTTTCAGCCGGCGGCGCTTACCTCGGACTCAATCAAATAACCGATGAAACCGGACAGGTAAGCTTTATGCTGCCCACCGGCGTATCATTTAAATTCAGGGCAGACATCCTGGGCGGAAAGTACTGGAGCGAGGATATTACCCTCACGGCCGGTGGCGCAACCAACGTTGACCTGAATGCCGGCGGCGGTGTTTTCCAGGTAACCTTACAAGCGGAATCGGGTGTGCCCCTGGCAGGCATCAAAGTCTACTTGTTCAGCCAAAGCAACCGCTATCTGGGGCTGAATCAAGTTTCCGATCCCATGGGACGCGTGGCATTTGATGTCTCCGAGGGCACCTATAAAGTTCGGGGTGATTTGCTGGGTTATCAATTCTGGAGCCCCGAAACCCATGTAACCATCGATACGAATATTGATTTCACCATCGCCCATCAGGACGTCATCGTCACCTTGGATAACGGATCTTCTGAAGTCATTGAACCGTTGGCTGGGATAAACGTCTATCTATTCAAGCCGTCGGGTTCATACCTTGGGAAAAACCTGCTCACCGATGAAAACGGACAGGCTCGCTTTCATCTACCACGCCAACCCTATCAAATCCGGGCGGATTTTCTGGGGCAACAATATTGGTCCGATTTGTTCACCTGGACGGACCCCATCGTCACCATTCCCATGGCCGATGTCGAAATCACCGTAACCGGGGGTGGTTTTCCAGCCCAAGATCAGGCCGTATATGTATTTTCACCTTCCGGTTCGTATTTGGGCATCCGTCAAACCACAGACGGCGAGGGCAAAGTGTTTCTACGGCTGCCGGAAGGAGAATACAAA
>JASFFJ010000312.1:0-8705 GCA_050124355.1 Desulfobacterales bacterium
ATTTACATTTTTGGAAAATTTAATAAATTCCAGGTGAATGGCCCGAAAGCTAATAAAAACAAAATATGATATATTTACGATAGGTTAAGATAAAATCTTTCAAATCTATCATTGGCCTTAAGATTGGCATTGATTTTGCGAAATCATTCTATAAATCTCCGTATCGTTCTAAACAATATCGTCCTATTTTGCTTGTGCGCATCAGATTGGAGATTTGATTGTTTATTCCAATACCAAGAAATGATCCTCTGAGTTAGGATTTTTTACTTATATTCCCAAAACGGATGGGCTAATTGGTAAATGAAAGGAGAATAAACATGAACGATGATTGGATGCAAGCAGAACGTAGACAACACCAACGCTACCGGGTTCAAAAAAACGCGCTGGCACTCCTCAGGAACAAATCGATCTATCCAGGATATATCACCGAAATCAGTATGGGGGGAATGGCCTTTCAGTATCATTCCAACAACGGCAAAACGCCTGAAGCCTCGGAGCTCGACATTATATCTGCCAATTACACCGAAGTCATTTTAATCAGGCATATCGGAATTAAAACAGTTTCCGACCTTGCCGTCTCCAAAAAACATGTCGAGGGATCGACCTATTTTAGAAAACACGTTGTCAGGTTTGAGACCCTCAGCCGCGGTCAGACATCCAAATTGAAACATTTCATTCAGGCATACAGCAGTGGTCGCCTCTCCTGAATATTGCATGAAAAAAGGAGGTCAAAATGAGAATACCTTTCAGAGATTCAATATTCCCAAATGCCGGACACCAGGAGGGCAGACCCATACGTTCCAGTCTGTCTTATCTGGAGCTCTATATGGCGGTTCACAACTGCAAGGACTTGATTGAAGAGCAAGTGATGGAGCTACAAGGATTGTTGGCGGAAAAACTGAAAAACCGGCGTGAATTGCAGACGCTTCGATCAGGGAGTCAGGCACCATCTTCCAAAGAGTAGTAAATCAGACATAAATGATTTGCAATCATGCTGCAAGTATCTTAGAATGCGCAGAACGGAAATTTTTCTATACATGATTAGAAAAACGTGAACTCATTCCGATGACCTATTCTGATTTGAAGCGAGATAAAAACAGCGGTCCTAATAGGGATCCGGCCGCCATGGTCAAGAAGCCCATGGCCCATGCCAATTGGCTGTCTTGGAAGAAATCCAGCACCACACCGACGGTCAGGGGGCCCAGAAAGGCCGCCCCAAAACCGATTGTGGAGTGAACCGCCAGGGTTGTTCCGCGGAAACCGGCCGGTGCAACAGCAACCACCCCAGCGGTCAACGATGCAGAATCGCCGGTGACCATTATTCCGTATAAAAGCGCCGAAAGGGCAACCAATAAATAAGGTAAGGACGCTGCAAAACCCAGGACGGATCCAAGCGCTGCCGAACCGATCATTATCGCCGTGACCACTTTTCGGCGGCCAAATTTGCGGGACAATTCGTTACCGCCGATGCTGGCCGGTAGACCGATCAGGTTGACCAAAAAGGCGATCTGGGTCGGGCTCCAGGTAAAAGCACCCGCCGGCTGCAGTTGGATACTAAAAGCCAGAAAGGCCACCATCCAGGAGCGCAGAGAAAAAAGCTCCCACATGTGGGCGGCATATCCGAGGACATAGGACATTGCTGGGCGGGAACTGAAGACGACTTTGAAATCTGCGAGAAGCGCCTGCCTTTTAGAGATGCGAATTTTCGCCGCAGGCACATAAAGCCAAACGATGAACAACGCGACGGCTGTTCCGATGGCGGACGCAGCGAAGGTCCAACGCCAGCCGGCCACTGTATTGATTTCACCGGCCAGAAGGTAGGACAGGCTGGCGCCGATGCTGAAACTTGCGGTGTAAAACGAGATGAACCGTGACTGGAGCCTTCCTTCTGTGTGATCGCTGACTACCTTGAGCCCGGGCATGTAAATTCCGGCCAGGCTGATACCCGCTATAAACCGCAGGATCAGTGCCGACCAAAACCCATGAGCTGACAACGCAAAAACGATGGCGGTCAGGGCACCGAGACATGCCCCCAACCCCATAATCTTGCGGGCATCCATCCGGTCGGTGATGCCGGCCAGTACCGGTACCAGAATCATATAGCCGGCATAGTAGGCGGCGCTGATCCAGCCCGCCTCGGTATGGCTCAAACGCCATTCCGTCATAAATGTCGGCAGCAGGGCGGGAAAGACTGCAATCGACGCCAAACCGAATATTTCCGCCAGGCAGACAAATAGTGTCAGCCGGTATGGAGAGGTGGATCTCATGAGGTTAACTTACACAAGGCGATCACATATGGCAACACCACGGCGATGCTTAGAAAAAGTTCGTAGAGCGAAACTCTGACATAAAAGTTCAGCCACAAAGACCCAAAAAGATTTGTGACTTAGTGCCTTAGTGGCAAAAGTAATTTTTCTTTTTCAATCCAAATATGGAGTGAGTCATGACCGTCAAACAATTAACGGTATTGTCCGAAAATTCAGCTTACCAATTGCGGAAGGTCATATCAATTTTAAGCAAAGATGAGATCGACATCCGCGCCCATTGCCTGGTGGACAATGGCGACGGCCATTGTAAACTAAGAATGGTCGTATCCGAGCCGGATAAGGCCATGGCAATTTTGCAGGGCCACCGATATGCTGCGGTCGCAAACGATGTCGTAATGATAGAAATTGATGATAAACCGGGTGGATTAAGCGTCCTGCTGGAAATGCTGGAAGGAGATGATATTCAGATTGAATATTCCTATACCGCGGCCACTGTATCGCCTGGAATCGCAGAAATGGTTTTTCGTTTTACCAACAATACAAAAGCCATTGACGTGTTGGAGAGAAATGGCTTGAAATTTTCCACCGGCAATGTTTGAAAAATCTTCTTTAATTGGAGCAAAGGTCTTTCTGAAATTAAAGCCAGCAGCTGGTTTTCCTGTTTCAGGATGAGTCGTCCAAACTAACCATTACGCACTGATGACCGCCTCCACCGCGGATGCCATTCTCATATTCCCGGTATTGATCGTGAGATCGTAATGGATCTGATCTTTGACGAATTTCTCAGCTGTTACTTTTTTCTTTTCCATAAATGACGTCTCTTAATTTTTTTTGCCGGACGCACTTGCCAGGAATTGATTGGTGAAATTCTGGTTGTCTTGAGTGGTTATCTCATCCGGAAGTCTTTTCATTGCCATAGATATGGCTGCATCCACCAACTCTGATTTAAACGCTTTTTGGGCGTCAAGAAGTTGGTTGTCAATTTTTTTCCTGGTACTTTCGAGAAGAATCTTGCTTTCCTGCTTTGCATCTTCGATGAGCTTTTGTTTTTTCGTTTCGCCCTCTTGAATGATTCGCTCTTTAACTTTGGCAAAGCGTACTTCGCTTTCATCCAACATTCTGGCGGCCTCCTCGATTTTTTTGTTCGCCGCTTCTTTTTTCTCCTCTACCATTTCAATTTCCCGTGCCACTTCTGCCCTGCGATTCAGCAAGAAGTTTTTGACCGGGGTTCTGGCATATTTTACCAGGATAAAGACGATAATCCCAAAATTCAGCCATCGCATCACCAGATCGAATGTCGGTCGCCAGTCGTCGGAATTATTAGCGGCTGAAGCCTCAGTGCCCAGCAATAGAATACCTATAACTACGGCCAATATAAAATAGCTAATTTCGGCTATTTTTGTGATCACTTTCATGGGCTCAGCCTCCGATTCAAGACCTTTTCCATAACAGATAACATTAGGATTTCAGATTCTTCGTTGATATGTTTTTTAGCTTCAATAAGCTGCGCTTCCACCTCTAATTGTGCTTTATTTCTTGCTGCTTCGATTTCTTTGCGTGCGTCGGCAAAAATCTCCTCAGCCCGGCGGCTGCCGGCTTCTTCAAGGGATGCCTTTTGGGCAAAGGCCTCCGATTTAACTGCGGATTCATGAGCTCTGATCTGATCTGAAAGAGCGTCAAGTTTATTGTCAGCCATAACGATGTCTTGCTGGATACTCTTGATATGATTTTCCCGATCCGTCATAACACCACGCAACGGTTTAAACATAATCCGATTGATGATGTACAGAAAAATCAGAAAAGAGATAATCTGAACAATGACAGTTTCATTTATACTGATAAGCGCTATGTTACTGATAATCTGCATGGGTCGTATTCCATAGATCAGCGTCAACTCGCAGCGCTGGGGGTATGAGGATGCTCCCTTATAGGAGCTTTGGCCTCCTCTGCTGGTGGTTGCTGATTTTTAAATCGTCAAACAGTATACTTTCGTTGAACGGTTAAACAACAAATAAAAGCAATAAAGCAATAACCAGCGAATAGATTCCGGTTGATTCTGAAACCGCCTGCCCGACGAGCATTGTTCGAGTTAAAAGGCCTGCCTCTTTGGGATTTTTGCCGATCGCTTCACAAGCTTTGGCTGCGACCATTCCTTCGCCCACACCCGGGCCGATAGCGCCGAGTCCCATGGAAATGCCGGCTCCGATAAACGCTGCAGCTTTTACGATTTCCGCACCTTCGATTGCCATTTCTTACCTCCCTATGTAGAATATTTTGAATCTTTATGGATGATTTTGATTCTTGTCTTAATTTTTTTACTACACCCAACCCGGACAAGCCGGAATTGAAGATTGAAAATTGAAGATTGAAGACTTCTGGTTTCGCTTCGCTCTGTCTTTTTAATTTAAATAGATGGAAATGCTTAAATATTTAATCTTGCTATGACATAAATCCTACGCAAACATGATAGGATTTCAATAAATAGATACTAATCTGAAAAAAGCTAATAAATTCGTCGGTTGATGTTGCCTTGCAACCGTGAAAAAAAGAAATTAAATTCAGAACGATTCGCTGATTCAAATACTATTGTCGCAACAACAGACATTTGTGTTGCACCAGAATTTACGACATATCAGCAGTTCTGAATTTACACCACAAATATCAATACCAAACTCACCACCATGGCATAAATCGCTGTGGATTGCGATACCGCCTGTCCGACTAACATGATTCGCATTAAATCGCCTGCATGTTCTACATTTCGTGCTACCCACCGCACGGCACCTTCGGCAGTCATGCCGTTGCCAAGCCCCGGTCCAATGCCGCCAAATCCGGTGCAGATGCCGGCCCCTAATAGCGCCATTGATGCGCTCAGGGCAGTGGACTCGGGAAATGATTTGAACATTAATATAAAACTTACCAATAACCCAAAGATGGACGGGGTCTGAGCGACCGCCTGGCCGACTAGCATGATTGTCGTCACATTTGCGGCCGTTCGGGGCTGTCTGGCAATTCCCTCGCAGCTTGCACCGGCTGCCAAACCACCGCCATATCCTGAACCGATGGCAGCCAAACCCATACTGATGCCGGCCCCAAGATACGCAGCCCAGGTCGGAAAAAGCGGGGCATTTCCAAAATTGATGAATATCAGCATCAGGGCGACCACCATGGAAAATATGGCCGGGGTCTGACATACCGCCGACCCGATCAGCATATTGGTCGTCAATTGGGAAGCAACGGCCGGCTGTCTCGCTATCCCGGTACAGGCGTTACCGCCCGGGTATCCTGATCCGATCCCCGACCCGATGGCCCCAAACCCCATACTGATGCCGGCCCCGAAGAGAGCAGCCGCCTTTAAGAGGGTTGGCGTGGGTACGTCTAGAAATAGCAGCAAGATGGCGATGACCAGTGCGAATATAGACGCCGATTCGGCTACGGCCTGTCCCACCAGCATGTTCTTGAAAATTTCACCGGAATTTTTTGGATCTCGCGAGACAGCCACATTGGCCTGGGCGGCCGTATAGCCTTCGCCGATTGCTGCACCGATAGCACCGAGCCCCATTGCAAGGCCGCCTCCGATATAGGCGGCGAGACTAACAACAGTTTCAACATTCAATGACATTCTACTTCACCTGTACCGAAATATATACAACCGTTAGCATTGTAAAAACGAATGCTTGTATGGTGCCCACGAAAAGGCCGAAGAAAGCATAAAG
Organism: Desulfobacterales bacterium; assembly: GCA_050124355.1. Lineage (GTDB taxonomy): Bacteria > Desulfobacterota > Desulfobacteria > Desulfobacterales > JAFDCJ01 > JAFDCJ01. The sequence continues at coordinate 5,984 of JASFFJ010000312.1, forward strand.
AAAAGGCGGAAGGATAATACCGTATGTTAAATATGAAACCACCAGAATAATGATGGAGCCGCCCATAATATTGCCGAATAAACGAAAAGAAATCGAAACGATTTTTGCGAGTTCACCGATTACGTTCAACGGCATCATGAAAAATATCGGTTGGAAATATTCTTTAAGATAAGCCTTAACTCCTTTGGATTTTATGCCGGCATAGTGGGCGATAACAAATCCCATTATTCCCAGGCCCAAGGTTGTGTTGAGGTCCTTTGTCGGCTCTTCAAGGTGGGGGATTAGTCCCAGCCAGTTGGAAAAAAGCAGAAACATGAACAATGCACATATGAGGGGCGCATAGGTTTTAGCCAAATCTTTGCCCAGAGCATCTTCGGTAAGCTCATATAGCAGGCTGACAATTAACTCGCCCAGTGACTGGATTGGTCTGGGCAGGATACTTTTTTTGTTACTGGCACATAAACCGATAATGATCAGCAAGGCAAAAACAATCCAGGTCATTAGGATAACTTCAAGATTTATGGTTATATTGTGCCCCAAAAAAGGAATGATTAACTGATGTAATTTGCCCAGTTCATCCATATTTATGCCTCTTTATTCCGGAAAGAGATAATCAGCTTAAAGAAATGATCGGCCACAATAATATATTGAATCATGAAAAGGCCGACGATGGCAGCGACCAGATCAAATTGATCAAATTTAACTGCCACCACAATCGGAATCGCCATCAAGGCGTATCTGAAAAATATTGAACCCAGGGAAAGAAAGAAGGTTTTTCTTTTGGATCTGCCTAATCTCAGAGGCAGGGTTTGACCGATGAGTATAAAGTTGACAATACTGAAAATAGCGCTCAGAACAAGCCCTTTGCCCAGAGGTTTTTGCCCGGCCAGGAAAAAACAAAGTCCGACAACAATCGCTGTCCACATTGCCCGGGAACAATATTTTTTTTGTGTCTGTTTAACGGAGGCCATCGTCTTGATTTTTTCGTTCGTTGCTGCCGTCTTCAATTACCTCCATGATTTGGCGATATACCGTGACACCGCCGCCGATGACTCCTAGGATCGTAAAAATAGCTACAAATATCCCTCTGGTTCCTACCCATTTGTCCAGATATAATCCCACGAAAAAACAAAAAACGATGCATCCGGCCATGGTCAGGCCGATTTGCATGACAATTGTCAGGTTCTCAGCCCAAGGCCGGTTTTTTTTATAATTAAAACGCATCCACCGATGTTATGAGAAAATTATCAAACCGTACTTGCTAACAGATACTATTGAAGGATGTCAAGTAAAGATTCAGGATTTTTAAGTATTCACCAGGTTACATATTAGTTCCGAGGCTTTTTCAAGGCTGACTTTGCCCATGTTAAGCACTAGATGATAGAGGTTGGGATCATCGTAGTCCGTTTTTTGTAATTTTCGATAAAGATTGATTCGGCGTTTATCTTCATTTTTAACCACCTGCACTGCCCGACTGCGCGAAAGATCATAATGCTTCTGCATGAACTGCACCCGGTTTTCGGTCTTATCAATGAGAAGGATATGATAGGCATCCGGATGGTCGTTTAAAATATATTGACTTCCGCGACCCAAAATGACGACATCCCCATCATCAGCCAGCTGAGCAATAATCAAGACTAGATAGTCCAGGTAGATCTCTTCATCTATATAACCGCGTTCATCCTTTAAGATACGCCCCACCAGCGGTTTTGAAACCGTTTTTGAAATAAATTTCGAAAATTTACCGCCGGCTTCCTTTTCTACTGTTTCGACAAAATTTATTGAGACATTGGCCATTTCCGCAACCATCTTGATGATTTCCGTGTCGGCAAATGTATATCCGAATTTTTCTGAAACCATTTTCCCAAGGGTGATCCCACCGGCACCGAATTGTCTTGAAATGGTGATTACCGCCATTGAATCCTCCATACACTCCGTTACTCGATATTCGTTAATTGTTATTTGGTTTGAGATCAAATGACCATTTATCTGATTACGATAAGCTTTTGAGAATAGGCGATTATCATTTTCCAATAACCAATAACTAATTACCAATAGCTGTGAGTTGGTTAAAACTAAAATTGGGTCGATCTGGGAAGGTCGCTTTTTAGCCTTCGAATCTTTTTTTATTTTTTTTCAAAAGGGATTAACAGGGTCGGATAGATTGAATCTTCGGCAATCGATTGAGGCGTGCTACCAAGCCATCTTTCGGCCCAGGCAGTCTTTCCGGAAGAACCTAAAACAATCATGGATGCCTGATGCTCCCGCGCCCCCTTCTCGATCTCACTTTCAGCGTTACCGATATAAACATGAGCGTCGGCCTTAATGCCTTCGGCTTCAAAAACATCGCAGATGTCGTCCAGCTTTTTTCTTGTTTCTTTGCGTTTTCGCTGCACTTCCATTGCCGAAGCCCCTTTCAACTCCTTCTCACCGACCACATGAATTACATGTATTTCAGTGATGACATCTTTAAGCACTTTCAAATATTCTACAGCCCTCAGACTGGCCGGAGACCAATCGACTGCCAGCAGAGGCTTTTCAAATGGTTTTTCAATAGAAATGGCCGTCTCCGACAGTTGTTTGTATACCAACACCGGGATCGCTGCTCTGCGAAGTAGCTCAGTAATATCAGATCCCGCATATAATTGCTCTAGAACACCTTTATGGGGGCGGCCAATAACGATCAGGTCGGATTCCTCTTTTTGGGCCGCTTTGATTACCT
>JASFFJ010000313.1:0-8695 GCA_050124355.1 Desulfobacterales bacterium
AACGTCCAGATAGCCCATAACATCCAGAGCTTTGATAGCCTCCCGCACAGATGAACGGCCAACTCTGAACATATCAGCCAGATCCATTTGTGAAGGCAGCTTTTCTCCAGCTTTGAACTCTCCGGTGTTCAGACTATCCAAAATTTGCTCAACCACCATTCTGGAGGCAGTACTCTTTTCGATGGCTTTAAATGGCATAATAAATAAATGCTCCTTCTGCCGAAAGATCTAGTGGATTTATTAAAATTTACATTGCTAAAAAAAAAGACCCTATCTTTCCAGATTTTTTACTTTCCGGATTGCGTTAAGGAATTATGATTATTGATTCATTCTATCGGCGTTGCACCGAAATTCAGCACATTATAATTCCCTGACATTCGGGCTGGAAATCACCATGAAAGGGCCTTTCGTGAATATTACTTATTTTGATTTGCTCGCTCACCCGCCTCCCTTGGTTGCGCATGAAATAAATTTGTTTATGCAGCTCCCGGTATATCACTGCGCCGCCTTTAGTGCCTCTCCGATCCAGCTGTCGAACTCCGCCTTGTTTTGGGCAATCCATTCTCTTACATGACGCAAGATGTCCTGTGGCTTGTTCTCACCGTTGTGCATTCGGTCATTTTGGGCGCTGACATCATTGATTGGAATTTTAATCAGCTCAAAAAACCGCCTAGCTGCTGGATTGGCATTGAGGAATTTTTTGTTGGCAAGAATTCTGGCCTTATTAACTGCAAAACCGGGATTGCGTCCGTCAGGAAGTCTTGTGTCAGTCTCCTTACGTTCTCCTGGCAAGGAGGTGAATGGAACACTTAAGAATTCGACATGTTTACCGGGAACGAGAACACCGCTTACCCACAATGGCGTCCAGGTATAATAGAGGATCGGCTCGCCTGCCTGAAATCGACTGATCGTATTTTCCATCATCGCGAAATAGTCGTTTTCCTGGTGATGTGTTATTGCGTCACGCAGGTCGAAGGCGTCTAGTTGGTGTTCAATCACGCGGTAGCAACCCCACCCAAAATGGCAGCCAGTAAGATCCGCTTTGCCGTCATCATCGATGTCGAAAAGACTGGCGATAACGGGATCCTTTAGCTGATCAAGGTGTTTGATGCTATAATTATCTGCAGTTTTTTTGTCTATGAAGTAACCTTGCATACATTCATCGATCAGCACACCGATCCTTTCGACTGTCTTATCGCCACCGACTGTTTCATAAAAAGCCTTTTGTAAAGGATCCCAATGCGCTGGGAAAAAGTCTGCATCGCCTTGAGCCACCAGCAAGTGGGGCGTTCCGGCCTGCTGCGGTAGCACAATACTCGGCTTTACCTTGTAACCCAACCGTTTAAGCCCGGCAACAATGACCTCCAGCTGAAACACTTCTCCGGGAATACCGCCATCCACCGGCTGAACCGTTACGCCTTTGCCTGGAAATTCTTTACAATCCACAGACCCCGATGATCCAAAAGTAAGTGCTAACGTCATCAAAACAATCAGTCCTATCAAACATCGGCTGTATCGGGTAACCCGTCTCATCTTACGAAGTCTCCTTCCCCTGAATGGCACGTAACAGACTACCCCGGGTGACGACACCCACACATTGATTGTTTTCAATAATGCGAATAAACCGTTCTTCGGTCTCCACGATGATGTCGATCAGATGGTTAAGATCGGAATTAGGACTCGCCTTCGGACAATCTTCCACCTCTGCCTCGGGATGTTTAGCACGGAAAGCCTTGATTGTGTACATGATCGTTGGAGCATAAACGAGGTGTAGACGCGATATACCGGCAACGAAATCAGCAACGTAGTCATCAGCCGGCTGGGTGACGATATCCTCCGGTGATCCGATTTGAACCAGCTCACCATTGTTCATAATGGCGATACGATTTCCTAAACGAATCGCTTCATCCAAATCATGGGTAATAAATATCGTTGTTTTCTGCATCATTTTTGAGAGTTCGATAAACTGATCTTGCAGTTGACGCCGGATGAGTGGATCCAAGGCACTGAATGGCTCATCCATCAATAGGATATCAGGATCGGCGGCAATCGCCCGAGCAAGACCGACACGCTGCTGCATACCACCTGACAATTCATCTGGATAATATTTTTCCCACCCGTCCAAACCCACAGCTTCTAAAGCCTTTTCAGCTTTCTTGAGGCGTTCTCTTCTATCTACGTCACGCAATTCTAAAGCAAAGGCAGCGTTCGAACGAACATTTCGATGAGGTAGTAAGGCCATATGTTGAAACACCATACCGATCTTCTCAGAGCGTAACTTTCGTAAATCTTCATCTCCTATCTCACTGATGTCTTCGCCCTCGATCAATATCTTTCCAGCCGTAGGCTCGATCAGCCGGTTGATATGCCTGACAAGGGTAGACTTGCCGCTTCCGGAGAGACCCATGACACAGAAAATTTCCCCCTGGTTGACACTGAAAGTTGCATTAACAACGCCAACCGCACAACCAAAGCGATCCCGAACTTCATCCTTACCAAGCCCCTCAGCCTGAATCGCGGCAAGTGCTTCCCTGTCTCTTGAACCGTAAATCTTCCAAAGATTTTTACATTCAATTGGCGCGCATTGTGTCTCACTCTTTGGAGTCATTTTCCCTCACATATCCAAAAGAATAAAATGATTATTGAGCTGCCTTCATCGCCTCATTTACCCAGCTGTCGAACGCTGCCTTGTGTTTGGCAACCCATTCTTCCGCATGTCGACGGATATCTTTAGCCGATTTCTCCCCATCACGAATAAGTCCATTTTCCGCGCTGATATCATTGATCGGGATCTTAACCAGCTCGAAAAAGCGCTTCGCAGCCGGATTTTTTTTGAGAAAATCTTTTCTTGCCATAACCCGAATCTTGTTGACGGAGAAGCCAAGATTGCGACCGTCGGGCAGTGTCGTAATCGCATTCTCTTCTCCCCCGTCCGGCAACGAAGTAAACGGTACGGTTAACCACTGAACATCCTTGCCGGGTACAAGAATGCCACTTACCCACAACGGTGTCCAGGTATAATAGAAAATGGGTTTCCCATCCCGGTAGCGGCTAATTGTATCGGCAATCAGAGCAAAATATGATCCTTGGTTGTGGCGAACTGTTTTGTCTATGTCGTAAGCTCCCAGGTGATGTTCGATTGAACGTTCGCAACCCCACCCGGGATTGCAGCCGGTGAGATCGGCCTTGCCGTCACCATCGGTATCGAAAATCTTGGCGACCTTTGGGTCCTTGAACTGATCAAGACTTTTGATCCCATGTTTTTCCGCGGTCTTCTTGTCCACCAGGTAGCCCTGCAAGGCACCGTCTGCTAAAACACCGACTTTCGCCATGACATCATCTCCGCCAGCTTTTGTGTACATTGCAGTTTGCAAAGGATCCCAATGACTCGCACAAAAGTCGGCACTGCCCTGACCCACCGCGATGTGCATAGTGGTAATCTCCACCTCCATTATCGGAGCTACCTTATAACCCAATCGTTCTAGACCCATAAAAATAACTTCATGCTGAAAAAGCTCTTCGACGATCCCATTGTAGACCGGTCGTACCGTGACACCTTTACCCGGGAGTTCGGCCATGGCCAAATTGGCAAACATTCCGATAATAAATGCTGCCGCTAGAAATTTACCAATGATGTTCTTGTCGGATTTAATTAAACGCTTCATGTTGCCTCCTTTCTTCTGATTAGAATGATTTTGATAGAACGTTACCTTAGAATTCTTCATCAATTTTCTCTCTTGCGCTTAATATTTTTCAATATTAAAAGGGCAGGTCCACGATCATACCAGTGGCGCGTTCCCCTTTCACGTGGCGGTGCGCCAGCCGCTTGCATCAGCCGATCGAGAACGATCGCCAACAGTACAATTCCAACACCACCGACCGTGGCCAAGCCCATGTCAAGGCGACCTATCCCCCGTAATACCATCTGACCCAGCCCCCCAACAGCAATCATTGAAGCAATGACAACCATTGAAAGCGACATCATCAAGGATTGATTAAGACCCGCCATAATGGTCGGCATTGCCAAAGGGATCTGAACCTTGAGAAGTATCTGCCGCGGCGACCCTCCAAAGGCAGTGGTTGCCTCTATGACATCGGCGGGCACTTGGCGAAGGCCGAGGTTCGTCAAACGAACCAGCGGCGGGAGCGCGAAGATAATGGTCACGACAACACCGGGGACATTGCCGATCCCGAACAGCATCACAATGGGGATGAGATAGACGAATGCCGGTGTGGTCTGCATGGCATCCAGGATCGGCCGGATATAGGCTTCAAAACGATCGCTGCGGGAGGCGAAGACGCCCAGCGGGAATCCAATCACGGCGCAAAAAAACACAGCCGTCAACATGAGGGAAAGCGTCACCATGGTCTCAGCCCAAGCCCCGATAATTCCCATGACAAACAAAGAGACGACAACCAAGATGGTTGTTCGTTTCTGCGCAAACTGCCAACTGATGAGCCAGAAGATGATAATTATGGCAAAGGGCGGAATGGCCATAAGGAGCCCCTCAATACCCCCCAACACCTGATCGATAGGCCAGCGCACGAGCTGGAATACACCACGGAAGTTGGCCACGACCCAGGCAAGTGCTATTCCCACCCATTCACCAAGGGGAACTACCAAATGCTCGAATGGATCCTTGATAAATTCCCACATTGCTTCCTCCTTTGTTTCGTTTAATCCAATTGAGGCACGTAAGCTTCAATGATGAGTTGAATCGAAAAAATCACAATTAGGATGGCATGTCAAGAAAAAAATGTTCAGCTTATCTGAAGTTCTGAACTTTTTTATTGACATAAAAAAAATGATAGTATAAAAATAAATGAATTTTATTTATTATATTGTCAATAAAATAAGCAGATTCGCTTGTTTTTTTGGTTTGGGATAGACGGTAGGCTGGATAATTTGTGATCCATCAATGGACAAAATAGCGTGTTAGTTGGCTTTGGTGCCATATAATATTGGGTAGTTAGACATATTAATTGTAATCAATAAAGAGGAAAAAAGGAGAAAAACATGAATTTGATGGATGCAATACCGGGGCTAAGAGTTTTGGACGAAGGCGGCATTAAAAAATTATATTTTACCGCTTTAGAAGTCCTCGAGCGCACCGGTGTGTCCGTTCCCCATCAAGAGGCGTGCAATCTTCTCGAAGATGCCGGTGCGAAAGTAGAAAACGAGGTGGCCTATATTCCAGGGTGGCTTGTAGAGAAAGCGGTCAATTCTGCGCCCAAACAAATCATCATCTATGCCATCGATGGTCAACCTGTCATGCGTTTAACCAGTGGCAATTTTTATTTTGGCACCGGAGAAAATACCGTCTTCATGATCGATTCTTCTACCGGTGAACGTCGAAGATGGACTAAAAAAGATTTAATAAATGCAGTGGTGTTGCAGCATAAAATGGAAAATTTGGATTTTATGACACCCCTTGGTTTAATTCAGGATCGCCCTGCCAAGGTGAGCCACCTTCATCAGTTTGAGATTATGGTTTCCTATTCGAACAAACCGGTGATGTTCAGTGCATACGATGCTCAGGGCGTAGAAGATATTATCGACATGGCAACCACCATCAAAACCTCGAAGGAACTTGAAAAACGACCATTCTGGATGAATTTAATGGCTTCCACCTCACCGTTGATTCACTCTGGTGATGTCCTGGGCAAACTCCTATTAAGTGCAGAAAGAAAAATCCCTATCATTTACAGTTGTTCCCAGGTTGCCGGTGCGACCACACCGGTTACTCTGGCTGGCACGATTGTGATCAATTTAGCGGAAGGGCTCAGTGCCTTGGTTATCTCTCAACTCAAAAATGAAGGTGCCCCCATGATCATGCCGGGTGTTATCATGAATATGGATATGAAAACCAGCGTAACCGCGTACGGATCACCCGAGTCCAGTCTAATGGCGTGTGCCATCGCTGAAGTTTACCATTGGCTGGGTTTAACTCACTTTGGAACAGCAGGGTGTTCGGACGCAAAAGTCGCCGATGAACAGGCCGCCATGGAATCCTGCTTTACCTGCGTTACCCAGGCGTTGACAGGATGCAACGTTATTCATGATGTCGGCTATCTCGAATCCGGTTTGGCGGGTTCTCTGGATTTGGTCGTTATGACCAACGAATTGCTGGGTATGATCAAGCGGTTTAAACAAGGCATCAATCTCGCGCCGGAATGTTTGGCGGCTGATCTCATTGACCGGGTAGGCATCGGCAACCAGTTCTTAACCGAAGATCATACCTTAAAACACTTTCGTTCCGAAAATTGGGAGCCTGATTTGATTGATAGATACCGATATGATGAATGGGAGAACAATGGAAAAAAAGATTTGGCTCACCGAGCCCAAGAGAGGATAGAACATATTTTAGCTGCACCACAATCGAAAAAGCTGGATCAACGCCAGTCTGAAGAATTAACAAAGATCATTAAAAATAGAGAGCAAAATTAGCGATTGTTCCTATATCGGGTAAACAAAAAGAAAGGATTAAAGTATGATACATTCTTCTTTTACGCTGCAAAAATCACCGCTTTTTTCTGTTCTGTCCGAAGATCAGGTTTTCGAAATTCATCGTGCTTCGCTGGAGGTTCTCGAAAAAACCGGCTACAAGATTGAGAGCAAGACCGCGGTAAATTTGCTGAAACAAGCTGGTGCACGTGTAAATGGTGATATCGTCAAAACACCTCAGCACATTATTGAGGAATGCCTGCGTGTGGCACCAAAGGGCTTTGTGCTATACGATCGTGAAGGGAACCGGGCGCTTGAGGTCGAGGGTAACAAAAGCTATTTTGGATCGTCTTGCGCCAGCCCGAATACCCGAGATGCGCTCACCGGCGAAGTTCATCCGACTTCTGTCCAAGACATAATCAGAGGTGCCCTAATCTCGGACGCTTTGCCCAACATTGACTTTATCATGCCGATGGGATGCCCCCAGGATGTACCTGCCCAGGCTGCAGATCTTTATGAATTTGAGGCTGCGGTGAAAAATTCCCGAAAACCTATTATTTTCATTGCCTACTCTCTTCGCGGGCACCAAATTGTCTATGAAATGGCTGCCCAGGTTGCCGGTGGACTGGATCGCCTGAAGGAACGGCCGTTTATCATTGGTTATCCGGAGCCAATCACACCGCTGGTATACAATCAAGAGACCGTCGAAAAGCTTCTTTATACAGCCGAGCTTGGCATGCCCCTTGTTTCCACGCCAGCAAGTAACCTCGGGGCGACAACGCCGGCCACTCTGGCTGGAACCCTGGCATTGTTAAACGCCGAAAGTCTCATGGGACTGGTTCTTTCGCAATTGAAGAATCCGGGAACCCCCTATGTATTGTCATGCTTTACCGGAATAATGGACATGTCCTCCGGTGTCTGTAGCTGGGCAGCTCCGGAATTCAGTCTTATGACGGCCGCCTATGGAGATATTGCGAGATTTTATGGTCTTCCAAATTGGGGCACTGCGGGTTGCAGCGATGCAAAAACCCTTGATCAGCAAGCGGCCATTGAATGCACTTTCTCCTGCCTTACGCAAGCGCTCAGCGGAGCAAATATCATCCATGATGTTGGAGACCTCGATCATGGAATGATTTCTTCGGCCGAGATGCTTGTTATGGGGGATGAAGTTATCAGCATGGTAAAACGGTTCATTCGGGGAATCGAAGTAAATGCGGACACCCTGGCTCGTGGAATTATTGAAAAGATAGGACCAGGTGGAACCTTTCTTCAAGAAGATCACACGTATCGGCACTTTAAAAATGAGCTGTGGTTTCCAACCCTATTGGCAAGACAAGACTATCAAACGTGGAAAGCGGAAGGTGAAATTACAATGGAAAATAGAATACGAGTAAAAATTAGAAAAATCCTCGAAACACACAAAGTGCCTCCTTTGCCGGACCAAATCGTTGCGGTGATCGATCGATTGAAAATAGAAGGTGAGAAGGACTTAATTCGTCATACAACCTGATCCATAGATCAAAAAAAATACCATTTTTTTTGAATTTATTTTGACTGCGAGGCCGACTTTCAATATTTGTCCTCTCCAATATTTAACTAACCTATCATCGCTCGGACATTCCTGCTGGAAGAAATCGATCAGCCCATCGTTTTATGGAGTCCAGTCTCCTTACCCTGCTTTATAAAGAAGAAAAAAATGTCAACGCTATCATTTTGAATATGTATTATGGTTATAAATTTACATTAATTTATAATAATTCATGATACTTGGAGAATATACACCAAAATACCGGTTGACAATAATAATATATCTAAGTAGAAGATTTCTATTCAACCATAGACCATCAAATTTATACCGGCAGCCCCATGATGGGTGGAACAGCTCCTGTCACCATTGATAGGTCGTCGGTTCTGACCGTCGCCCAATCATTGGTCGGCACAGTAACATTTCAAAACCAGCCACTGGGCTCTATTTATATTTTCGACAATGCAGATCGTCTGCGCGTCGATATTGTTAACCCTAATTAAAAAGGAGGATTGGGTATGAAAAGATCATTTTGTCAAATCATCTTGTTTGTTGTTCTTTCGCTTTTTATCTGTGTCTCTGCACAGGCCGCGGACAAGCAGTTGAATCTGGGCATTATGCAGTGGACCACTGAATCACTTCCTAGTTATATCGTAAAACAAGTTTTTGAGGATCGGCTGGGATATAAAGTTAAAACGGAGGACATGTTCGAGTGGGGGGTGTCC
>JASFFJ010000314.1:0-8692 GCA_050124355.1 Desulfobacterales bacterium
CCAGGTGGTGGATGGCATCGCCAAAACCGGTAAGCCCGTGACCGGTTTTAGTATTGAACGCCACGGTGAAATCAAGACCGTGGAAATGGCCAGCTGGAAGGCCAAGGAGTACATGCACTGGGCCAGCGAGTTGCGGCGTGAAGAATGCGATTTGAGCGAAATCTGGGTCTCCACCAAGTGCGGAGAGTCGGACACCACCAGTGGCCTTGCATCAAACCCCACCGTTGGCAATGCCTTTGACAAGCTCGATGCCATGGGTGCCACCCTGTCTTTTGGTGAGACCAGTGAGATTACCGGGGCCGAACTGCAAGTCAAGGAGCGCGCCGCTACACCGGAAGCCGCCGAACAGTTCATGGCCACATTCAACAAATACCAGGAGATGATCGAGCGCAACAAAACCGATGACCTGTCGGGCAGCCAGCCCACCAAGGGCAACATCGCCGGTGGCCTGACCACCATCGAGGAAAAGGCCTTCGGCAACATGCAAAAGATCGGCAAACAATGCAAGTATGTGGGTGTGCTGGACAAGGCCGAAACGCCCACGGGTCCGGGCCTGTGGTTTATGGACACGTCTTCGGCAGCGGCAGAGGCAGTCACCCTCTGGGCCGCCGGCGGCTTCGTCGCCCATTTCTTTCCAACAGGTCAGGGAAATATCATCGGAAACCCGATCGAACCAGTGATCAAGCTAACGGCCAACCCGCGCACGGCGGGCGACATGTCAGAGCATATCGACTATGACTGCTCTGCCATCCTGCAAGGAGAGATGACCCTGGACAAATCGGGTGACAACCTGCTCGACATGCTCGTGCGGACCTGTAACGGCCGTCTGACCGCCAATGAAGTGCTCGGGCATGAAGAGTACGTATTGACCAAGTTATACGAGAGCGCCTAACCCAAGAAACCCTTTGGGAATCCGCTATATAAACCGCACCTTGCCGGCAACTGTCGGTAATGTGCACCGAAAGGAGGGATATCAACAATGCAGATAGGTTTTATTGGTGTAGGTGCAATGGGCGGTGGTTTGGCCCGCAACCTGATCCGTGCTGGCAAATCGGTTTTGATCTATGATATCAATGCAGCAATGGTGGAAAAAACGCTGGCCGCCGGCACCACGGGTAAAGCAGTTCAAAATGCGGCGGATTTGGCCGGATGCGACCTGGTATTTACCAGCCTGCCGCTGCCGACCCACCTGCAGGCAACCATGCTGGGCGACGCAGGTTTGCTGGCTAAAATGAACCCGGGTGCGGTCTATATCGACGTCAGCACCATCGACCCGGGGACGGCCCGCGAGTTGGAGGCGGCCGCCAAGGAAAAGGGCATCGGTTTTCTAGAGTGTCCGTTGGGCAAAACCCCGGCCCAGGCCGAGACCGCCGAAGAACCGATCTTCGTGGGTGGTGACGAAACGGTCTACCAAAAGGTCAAGGATATCCTGGAGATCATCGGAAATCCGGTCACCTACCTCGGCACCGTCGATGCAGCTTGCGCCGTAAAATTAATCAGCAATCTCATCGGCATGACCAACTTGGCGGTATTGGCGGAAGGGATCCGGATCGGCGAGGCTGCGGGGCTTGATAAAAAACTACTCTTGGAGCTGTTGGATGATACCGGCGCCAAGAGTTTTCAGATGAATGTTCGCGGTCCCTGGATTGCGTCCGGAGATTTTGATGCCCGATTCGGCCTTGATCTGGCCTTAAAAGATGTTCGGCTGGGCGTTGAAATGGCCCAGGCCTGGGGCAACGATGCCAAAACCATGCAGGTGACCTTGGACTACCTGAAACAAGCATCGGACGGCGGATTGGGAAAAGAAGACTGTAATGCCATTTACAAGATCATTAAGTAATATTGGTGGCATAGTCTTGGAATTAACGTGGAGGGAAAGGCTCATGATCGCACAAAAACGCAACCAGGAAACTGACAGCCGGGATAAAATCCCGCTGATCGCCTGCTTTGTTCTGTTTGCCCTATATTTGATCAACCTAATTTTAGGTAAAATCAACATCTCATACGGCCTGAATCTCCCACATTTAGGGAATGTGGCCGAGTTTCTCCTGCTTTTCGGGGCATGCATCTTACTGATCATTGCGGCTTTGAAGCGGGAAACTGCGGAAAAAACGATTTAAATTCAGAAAAAACGGAGGTAATAAAATGGAGAAAGAGGAACTAAAAAAATCTGGACCCAAATCGATCGAGCGGCGTCGCTTTTTGGAACTGACCACGAAATTCGGGTTTACGGCTGCCACGGTTGCGCTGTTCAGTGGCGTATTGCATTCTAAAGAGGCCACTGCGCAGATCGCCAAGGAAGAGGCCAAGCGCCAAAAGACGGCCAAACACAAAATGAATATCGCTACCGCCTATATCCTGGGTGCATCTCGCAGCTATCCCATTATGCAGCTGGATATGAAAGAAAATATCCAAAACTGCACGAATGGGGAGGTGTATGTCAAACTGGCACCTGGCGGCCAACTTGGCGCCGGATCTGCGCTGGCCCAAAAAGTTCAATCCGGTACGATAGAGGCGGCCCAGCATTCCATTTCCAACTTCGCCCCTTTTGCCCCGGTGGCGGATTTGATCAATATTCCTTATTGGTGCGGTGAAAATCAAAAATTCGTCAATCTAGTGACTTCCGACACCTGGCGCAATGAAGTTCATTCCAAGGTGGCAGAAAAAGGATTCAAGGTTCTATGGTATGTCGTCATCGACCCGCGGGTGGTGGCCACGCGTAAAGGGGTTCCCGGCCCAATTAAGATACCGGAACAGATGAAGGGCCTCAAATTTCGCGTGCCCGGTTCCAAGATCCTGGCCCAGTTCTATCAGTTGTTGGGCGCCAATCCCACCCCTGTGGCTTGGGGCGAAACCTCTTCGGCCATCAAGCAGGGTGTGGCGGATGCCCTGGATCCCTCGGTTGAAGCACTGCATGTTTTCGGTTTCAAAGATGTGCTGGATTGGGTGACCTTTAACGGCGCCGTACCCGACAGCCAGGTTTACTCTTGTAATTTAGAATGGTTTAATGGTTTACCGAAAAATATACAAGAAGGCATTGATTTTGCCAGTGAAGTCACCATGCAGCAGAACCTGGCCAAAGTACCGGCAGCCCGTGCCTATGCCATGGCCGAACTGGCCGCGGCCGGCGTGCAATTTTATGTTCCCACTGCGGATGAGAAGAAGCAGTGGGTGGACAAAGCCGGTGCCCAATTGCCGGCATGGGATGATTTCAAGAAAGAACTGGCCGGATCTTTGGATAAGTTTGACAGTTTTCTGGAAGCGGCCAACACCATGGGCCGGTATTATGTGCATGACGTCGAGGCATAATATGATGACGGCGGCACCGTTACTGTAGAGGTGCCGCCCCGATCGCATCACCTTAAAAGTTTCTAACCAAAAGGATGTGAACGCATGACGATTCAAACTATCCTCCGCAATATTGATGAAAACGGCGAGCGGTATTTGCTGTTGCCGCTGTATGCCCTCATCGTAATCACCATCTTCATGGAAGTGTTCCGCAGGTTTGCACTAAGTTACTCTTCGATCTGGGCTGAGGAGATCGCACGCTATGCCTTTATTTATGTTTCATGGATCGGCGCATCGGCTGCCATTAAGGAGCGGGCACACATCCGTATCGACTTAATCCTGCCCGTCGTCGGCGACCGTACGCGGGCCATAATCATGATCTTTGGAGATCTGGTTACCATTGTGCTGGCGGTTCTCGCTTTCTGGTGGTCCCTTGAGACGGTTTTGGTATCAATTAAGTTTGGGTCGGTGACCCATGGCCTGCGTATCAGTCTGGCCTGGTTTTTGGCTGCCGTACCGCTCGGATTCGCCATGATGCTTGTCCGGCTGATTCAGGCCATCATCCGGGATGTTTCCGACTTCAAAGCAGGCCGGCCGATATACCAGGGCAAGAAACTTTTCGATTAGGAGTCTAGACATGCTGCAACAATACTTAATGCAACAAGAAGAAGTCATTCTCGGATGGGGATTTTTTCTTCCGTTGATATTGATGGTCGTCCTGATTTTATTGGCTGTCCGGATTTGGGTCGTCATCGGAATCGGTTCGTTTGCCATGCTGTTATTAACGGAAGTTTTACCCCCTACGCTGCTGGGCGAGGCGTTGTTTGATGGTATCGACTCATTCGCATTGATTGCGGTACCCTTGTTTATTCTGACCGGGGACATACTCGTGCGAACCGGGTTGTCCGGCAAACTGCTGGACGTGGCCGAAGCCACCATGGGCGCACGCCGATCCGGTTTGGGAACTTCCACCGTGCTGGGCTGCGGTTTTTTTGCCTGTATCAGCGGCTCCGATGCCGCTGACGCTGCGGCCATCGGCCGAATCACCATCGACCGGTTGGCGGCTAAAGGCTATCCCAAACCTTACGCCTGTGCACTGGTGGCGGCGGGGGCCTGCACCGGGATTTTAATTCCGCCATCGATTTCTTATATCATCATCGGACTGGTGCTGGGCATCAGCGCATCCACCCTGTTTCTGGCCGCTGCCATTCCCGGGGTACTGATTTTGCTCTCGATAATGTTTGCCAATGCCGCGGTCAACCGCGTGAGAGGTTACGAAAACAGCACCGCAGGATTCAATCTTCAATACTGGCTGAAAACCGTGTATGACGGGCGCTTTGCGCTGCTGATCCCGGTGATCATTTTGGGCGGTATCTACTCGGGCATCTTTACGCCCACGGAGAGCGCGGCCGTCGCAGCCCTCAGCGCGATAATTATCGGGTTTTTCCAGCGAACTCTGAAAATCAAAGATATACCGAAGATTTTAGAGACCTCAGCCAAGGTGAGTGGTGTGATCGTGCCCATCATCGCCATGAGCTTGCCGTTGGCCCAAACCCTGGCCAGTTTGCAGGTTCCCCAGGCCTTCGTGAGCTCCATGACGTCCCTGACGAGTAATCCTTACATGATCATCATTATCATGATCGCCATTTTGATGATTGCCGGCTGCGTGATGGAAACGACGCCGAATATTGTTATTCTGGCGCCGCTGTTGCTGCCCCTGGCCCAGGAAATCGGTATGAATGAAGTTCATTTTTGTATCTTCATGGTTACTGCCTTAGGCATTGGTTTTATAACCCCGCCGCTGGGCTTAAACCTATTCGTGGTCTCCGGCGTTACCCAGACACCGATTATATCCATCTCGAGATACGTCTTTCCATTTGTGGCGACCATGCTCGTCATCGCGCTGATGATAGGCTATATTCCATGGATTTCACTCTGGTTGATTAATTGATCCGTTTTCATTGTCCGTTTAACATTAGGAAGAAATATATTTCAATTCGCACTAACCGTATAATGGATAGAACAATGGAAAAAGATTGCAAAAAGACAGGACTCACATCAATTGAGCGTCGTCGCTTTCTCAAATTGAGCGCCAGTTTCGGTCTCACCGCTGCAATGGTTGCGCTTTCAAAAGGTGCCTTAGGCGAAGAAAATGCCTCCGCTCAGGTGGTCCGTAAAGAGGCAGAGCTCAAGGCTGCCGCCGCACACACCATGATCTTGGGTACCGGTTATCGCCCTGGCGTTTCGCGCAGCTACCCGATCATGCAGCTTGATTTTAAGGAGAACATCCAGAATACAAGCCTTGGTAAAATCTATGTGAAACTTGCTCCTGCGGGACAGGTGGGATCCAGCGGTGCATTGGCCCGCGAGGTGCAGAAAGCGACCATCCAGGCCGGGCAGTGCTCCATTTCCAACTTTTCGCCTTTTGTGCCCGAGGTTGACTTGATCAACATTCCGTATTGGTGCAGTGAAAATCAAAAGTTCGTTAACCTGGTGACTTCTGATTTATGGAAAAAAGGGGTCCACCCAAAGATCGAGGCAAGAGGACTTAAACCACTGTGGTATCCGTGCATCGATCCACGCACCACTGCCCTTGGCAAAGGCTTTGAGGAACCCATCAAGACCCCGGAGCAGTTGCGCGGGATTAAATTCAGAATTCCTAACTCAACGATGCTTCAGCGCGTATACCAGCACCTGGGGGCCAATCCCATTCTCGTGGAATGGGTGGAAGCGTCTACCGCCATCGGTAATGGGTATGTAGATGCCCTGGATCCATGTGTTGGAGCACTTTACGTTTTCGGATTCAAGAATCTGCTTTCCCAAATCACGTTTAGCGATATCGTTCATGATGCCCAGATATACTTCTGCAGCCTTGAATGGTTTAACCAGCTTTCGCTGCCCCTTAGAGAAGCAATCGATTTCGCCAGCGAAATGACGATGCGGCAGAACCACGCCAAGGTTCCGGCAGCGCGTGCCCATGCTGAGATGCAAATGGCTGCGGCCGGTGTCAAGTTCTACCGGCCCAGTCCGGATGAAAAAGAGCTCTGGATGAGCAGCGTCGGGTCCCATCTTGCCATCTGGAACGATGTTAAAACGAATCTGGCAGGATCATTGAGCAAATTTGACGAATTCAAAGAAGCGGCTGATACAACCGGTAATTACTATATTCCCGAAAAATGAGAGCGCGATTTAGGGGCTTCGCCCCAACCTGTCGAGAGCCTCAAGGTCGTTCGATTGGCATGTTGGAAATCGGGAAAATTGGAATCGTGGGTTTCGGTGTAATGTGGCTTTGGTCTATCAGAAGAATTCCTCGCAGTTCCGCTGTGGGGTAGTTCATTGATAAAATGTATTAAGGTAAAGAAATTTAAAATAGATAACATCCTTAAAAACAATATTTCACTATTCCAACGTTCCATTATTCCACCTGCAAATTGTTAGCAAGCTGTTATGGAAATGAAATATTTTCAATTATTTATAGAAATTATGAAACGTATAATAAGGAGGTTTTGATATGCCGTACGGGTACAATGGTAAAATTTTGCACGTCAACCTGACCGATGCCAGCTGGGAGGTAGAAGAACCCGGCGAGGTGTGGTACCGAACTTATGTCGGTGGTTCGTCACTGGCGGCGTATTATCTGTTGAAACACATTAAAGCCGGTATCGATCCGTTGTCTGAGGAAAACGTTCTGGTTTTCGCCTGCAGTGTGGTGACCGGAGCACCGCTGTCCGGGTTTAGCCGATATACCGTAGCAGCCAAGTCTCCTTTAACCGGCGGTTTCGGAGAGGCCGAAGCCGGTGGATACTTCGGCCCCGAGCTCAAGTTTGCCGGATTTGACGCCATCGTTTTGCATGGCCGGGCGGCCAAACCGGTCTATCTCTGGATCCATGACGGTGACGTCGACATCCGTGACGCCGCTAATTTGTGGGGAAAGGATAACTGGGAGACCCTCGAAGGACTGAGGGAGGAGCTCGGTGAGAAGCGCATTCGGGTAGCTTCCATCGGACCCGCGGGGGAACGCCTGATCCCTTTTGCCTGCGTCCAGAATGATCTGGAGCATTTCAACGGCCGGGCCGGGATGGGCGCCGTGATGGGATCTAAAAATCTGAAAGCCGTGGCGGTTCGGGGAAAGCAAAAACCTGAAATGGCCGATCCGGACAGCGTCAAGGAAATCCGGCGCTGGCACAACGAACGTTTCAAAGTACACCCCCCCAATGTGGGGCTGAGCAAAGTGGGGACTTCCGGTCTTGTCAAGGGATTAAACCAGGCCGGCATCCTGCCGACCCGTAATTTCAAGCACGGTGAATTTAAGGGCGTCGATAAGATCGATGCCGAGGCCTATCATTCAACGATCTTTCACTCATCTGGTACCTGTTATTCATGTGCGGTAAAATGCAAACGCCGGGTAGCGCTTGAAGACGATGCTTACCCACTGGATCCCCGATTCGGCGGACCAGAATACGAAGCCATAGGTTGCCTGGGCTCCTTGCTGGATATTGATAATCTGCCGGCGATTGCCAGAGCAAATCAGGTCTGTAACCTTATGGGCCTGGATGCCATTTCGACCGGCTGCGTGGTTGCATTTGCCATGGAGTGTTTTGAAAACGGCATTCTCACCACGGAAGATACCGGGGGTAGAACGCTTGAATTCGGCGATGCTGATGCCATGTTGTGGTTGATTGATGAGATGGTCAATCAACGGGGAATCGGAAAAATTCTATCCCAGGGCGTGAAAAAGGCGGCCGCTGCCATCGGCCGGGGGGCGGATAAGTATGCCTTTCATATCAAGGGTAGTGAACTGCCGGTCCACGACGGCCGGGGCAAGACCGGTATGGCCTTGGGATATGCCCTGTCCCCAACGGCCGATCATGTCGAAACACCCCATGACACTGCATTTGCCGCCAATGTCACCAATCTTCTGCCTCTGGGAATACTGGAGCCGGTGCAGCCCTTGGATACAGACGCTGCCAAGGCCAGATACTTTTCGCTCGGTCAAAAAGCCTGGGGCATCAATAACTGTTATGGCATCTGCAATTTCTGCTCGGTTCCCATTCACGCCATGACATTTACCCGCCTGGTTGAGGCCATCAAGGCCATCACCGGCTGGGAAACCAGCCTATTCGAAATTCTGCGCGTTTCCGAAAGATCCAATGTGATGGCACGCGTTTTTAATAACCGCGAAGGATTCAGCCCGGCAGATGATCGCGTGATCCGCCGATGGCATGAACCCATGCCGGACGGGCCCCTTAAGGGACAGCGTATCGATCCGGAAGAATTTCAGGCTGCCATCGAGATGTATTATGAAATTTCCGGCTGGGATAAAGACGGTAAGCCCACAGCGGGTAAATTGATTGATTTGAATCTTGAATGGTTGATTGAAAACTATGACAATACAGGTACAGGT
>JASFFJ010000315.1:0-8688 GCA_050124355.1 Desulfobacterales bacterium
ATCATATTCCCTGCGTGATTGCCGGATTTGAACCAGCTGATATTCTGCAGGCAATTAGCATGCTGGTTGAGCAGATTGAAACAGGCCGATCGGCCTTGGAGAATGCGTATGCAAGGGCCGTAACGTTTGAAGGTAACCCAAAAGCACAGAAACTGCTGGATGACGTATTTTGCCCGGCCGATGTCTGCTGGCGCGCCATCGGGACCATTCCGCAAAGCGGTCTAAAGATTCGCGACCGGTATGAACGCCACGATGCAGCAAAAATTTTCGATATTCAGGTCACCAATTCAATGGATCCAAAGGGTTGTGCCTGCGGTGAGGTCCTTACCGGCATAAAAACGCCGCCGGAATGTCCACTTTACAAAACGGTTTGTACCCCCATCGAACCGGTAGGGCCCTGCATGGTATCGACGGAGGGAACCTGTGCGGCCTACTATAAATACCAAATATGATTGGGGATTTCGGATTTCGGATATTGGATTATTAGGGAAGAGCGCAAAGCGCAGAGAATATGAGGTTGTCAGCGCTGCGCTATTTATTCGTCGGGAGACTCTTGCAGGTTTACTTGGGAAAATAGCGCATCGAACGATTATCTCTTAAAACCAGAAATCAGCGATCACCAGCAAGCTGGGGGTATGAGGTAGGCCCCTCAAAGGGGCCGGAGAGACATGCTCTGCTGGTGATCGCTGATAACCAACAAACAACATACTACTGACAACTGACGACCAATATGAAATATGACAAAATACTACTCGACCACGGAAGTGGGGGCAAGATTTCCCACCATTTAACCACCGACATGCTGCTGCCTGTTTTTGACAACCCGATCCTTTCCCAGTTAAATGACGGTGCCATTTTTGAACTCCAAGGGACAAGCGTCGCTTTTTCGACGGACTCCTACACGGTGGACCCTATTTTTTTCCCCGGCGGCAATATCGGAGATCTGGCCATCAATGGAACCGTCAATGATGTTGCGATGTGCGGCGGTGACCCCGCCTATTTGAGTGTCGGTCTGATTATCGAAGAAGGGTTTTCGATGACGGATCTAGAAAAAATAATCACCCAAATGGGCACGGCCGCTGAAATCGCCGGTGTCACCGTCGTTACAGGGGATACCAAAGTCGTGCCCAAAGGTGCGGTTGATAAAATTTTTATCAATACTTCCGGGATCGGTTTGATACCACCGAATGTCGATATTGCCAGTCATCGGGCAAAACCGGGTGATCAAATAATCCTGAGCGGCACGATTGCGGACCACGGCATAACCATATTGACCCAACGGGAGGGACTTTCATTCGAGTCCGGGCTCACAAGCGATACGGCACCGCTAAACCAGATGGTCAAACAAATGCTGGCTGTGGGCCGAGGAATTCACGTACTGCGAGATCCCACCCGGGGCGGAGTGGGGACGGCCTTGAATGAAGTCGCCGACAAATCCAACGTGGGCATAAAAATAAACGAAACGGATATTCCGCTGAAAAAAGAGGTTGTTGCAGCCTGTGAGCTTTTGGGATTTGATCCCTTGTATTTGGCCAATGAGGGCAAACTGCTTGCCTTTGTTTCTGCAGAAGATGTCGATGCGGTGCTGGCCGCGATAAGGATAAGTCCTTATGGAAAAGATGCCGCTGTGATTGGAGCGGTGGTTGATGATCACATCGGCAAAGTCGTTGTAGAAACCCGGATCGGCGGGATGCGGATTGTGGATATGTTGGCGGGCGAACAGTTGCCGAGGATATGCTAATTTTTCTTTTCTGAATTGTTATTTTCCTGATGTGCTGCGTTCTCCGCAGGTTTTTCCCATCAGAAAACTTCCTCATTTAGAAAAGAAAAATATATATCTTTTTAGGGGTGATAAGTGACAGCTGAATAATTGCCTGTTCTAATAAAGGTGGGAGCGGCTTCCAACCGCGATTAAGAGATTATCTCAAGTTGCGCCAGCGCGCTAGAATCAGAATATGACGAAGATCTATTTAACCATAGCGATCTCAATCATTATCTTCCTTGCATATACAGATTGTGGGGCCAAGCGAGAACACCTGATCGAAGGTCGCACGATGGGAACGACCTATCACATAAAGGTTGTTACCGACTACTTTCAAACGATTTCGGGATTAAAAGAAAAAATAGAAAAGCGGTTGGTTGACATCAACACCGCTATGTCTACCTATCAAAAGGACAGCGAGATCAGCCGTTTCAATAATTTGAATCAGATCGACAGGAAGTTCAAAATTTCTGAAGATTTTTATCGGGTAATGAAAACAGCCCAGGTCATCTACCGACTTTCCGACGGTGCCTGGGACGGCACGGTCAATCCGCTGGTGGATCTTTGGGGTTTCGGGAGAGAAGGATCGAAAAATACGATCCCACCGCAACAAGACATTTTGGCGCTTTTATCCAATATCGGATTCGATAATATTGTCATATCAGAGGACGGGTTTTTACAAAAAAAACGTGCCTCGGTGACCCTGGATCTATCCTCAATTGCCAAGGGGTATGGGGTGGACCAGGTTGCCGATACCATCCGAAAAGAAGGATTTCAAAACTATCTGGTTGAAATCGGGGGGGAGGTATTTGCTTCCGGGACCAGTAAGAATGGAAAATTTTGGCGCATCGGAATTAATCGACCCCAAACAGATGCGGCTTTTGATGACGTTTATAAAGTCGTCGATTTACATAATAAGGCATTTGCCACCAGTGGCGACTACCGCAATTTTTTTGTGGTCGATGGCGTTCGCTACTCCCACATCATCGATCCCCGAACCGGATATCCGGTTACCAACGGTGTCGTCAGCGTTACCATAATTGCCGACACCTGCACATTTGCAGATGGGTTGGCAACCGCAATAATGGTCATGAGCCCCGCAGAAGGACTTAATTTGATCAACCGTCTCGATTCAGTTGAGGGCATGATTGTCGTTGAAAGAGAGGGCGGACGGCTGGATGATTTATATTCCAGCGGATTTAAAGTCCTTGATTAAATCACACGAAATTTGAGTTGAGCTGCATCAATTTGATTTTTGCTGCGCTCTCAATTCAAGATGGTTTTGTAAGCGTTCACAGGTTCAGCGTTCACCGTTCAAGGTTATCTTTTTTTCCCAATGTGACAAGGTACTGACACGGCAGGTCCCGGTGTTCATGAACCAGCAGATCGAATTTGGCGTGAATACTTATGAAACTACACCTTAAAAAGTTGGAGCTGGTTCCATCCTGTGTCCCTTCGCATTTCGTAGGTTGGGTTAAGCCTTCTCCAGGCTTTGTTGGATTTCGTTGCACTCAATCCAACCTACATGTTACCGGTATTATTGCCAAATGCGAAACCCAACAACAGTCGATTTCCAAACCGAGCCCCAAAAGTTTATTTTTTGATCAGACTGTACGCTTTTTTGGCCAGAGGCTGCCCTGAACTCCAACCCTAAACCTTTGAACCCTGAATCCATGAACGCTAATCCCTACATTGACAATTTAGACCACCCACCTTACTTTTTTATCCTAACGGAAATATCTTGTAGTAAAAAAAACCACTATGAAACTTTATTTGGAAAGCTTAGGTTGTGCCAGGAATCAGGTTGACAGCGAAACCATGATCGGGCGGCTGAAAAATGCCGGGTGGCACCTCACGGATGACCCGGCTGAGGCCGAAACCATCGTGATCAACACCTGCAGTTTTATAGAAGATGCTGCCCAGGAGTCTATCGATGTTATTTTAGAGCTGGCGGAGTACAAGAAGGAAGGAACCTGCAATCGACTGGTAGTGGCCGGCTGTCTTCCGGAGCGTTACCGCGAGAAAATCCTAACGTCACTGCCGGAAGTAGACGTCTTTTTAGGAACCGGGGCCTTTGATCAAATCGTCAAAGCTGCAGGAGAGCCGAAGTTTTCCAACCAGTGTCTGCTGCCGGATCCGGATTTGATAGCATACCGGGAAAAAGATTCTCCCCGACAATTAATCTTGCCTCATTTGGCCTACCTTAAAATTGCAGAAGGCTGCAGCAAGACCTGTACCTATTGTATTATTCCAAAGCTGCGCGGGCGACTAAAAAGTCGCTTGCCCGCGGATATCATCTCCGAAGCCCGGAGACATATAGCTGCGCAAGTTAAGGAATTGGTGTTGGTGGCACAGGATACAACCGCTTATGGAAAAGATTTATCACCTCCGGTTAATCTGAGCCGCCTGGTGGATGATCTTGCCGTGATCGGTGCTGATGATCAATGGGGGAGCGCCAAACCCTGGATCAGGGTGCTTTACGGGCATCCGGAAAGCATCGAAGACTCTTTTATTGACACCGTTGCCTCGCATCCCAATCTATGCCCCTATTTTGATATTCCCATTCAACATGTGAGCGCCGACATTTTAAAACAAATGAACCGCCGCTACAACCAGGAAGAACTATATCGCCTGTTTGATCGAATCCGTACCCAGGTCCCGTCTGCCGTGCTGCGGACCACCCTCATTGTAGGCTTCCCGGGAGAAAGCGATAAGGATTTTAACCAGCTTCTCAATTTTATCGAGGATGTGCAATTTGATCACCTGGGGGTTTTTATATATTCGGATTCCGATGATCTATTCTCCCATCAATTATCCAATCACATTCCGGATGCCGTGGCAAGCGGCCGTTACCACGAGCTCATGTCTACTCAATCGGGAATTTCATCCGAAAATAATCAGAAGTATATCGGTAAAACGATACAAGTCCTGGTGGAGGAATTCCTGGAGAGCAATCTTTTTGCAGGGCGCACCAAATTTCAGGCGCCGCAGGTGGATGGAATATCCTACATCAGTACCGAACAATCACCTTTTGAAATAAAAATAGGAAGTTTTGCTGATATGCGAGTGACGGACGCCATAGAATATGATCTTATGGGAGTCGCGGTATGAATGACCTGAAGCATCGGATCTTCTCAGCAGTTAAAGATGATCTGGATGATATCGAAAAGGCGCTTGCCGATAATTTAAATCCCTATCTGGATCTGGTTTCCGAAGTAGCCGGTCACATCCTTTTCAGCGGGGGGAAGCGGTTGCGCCCGTTGTTGATGGTCCTCTCAGCGCGGATTTGCGGCTATAACGGTGACTATGAAAAGACGTTTTCAACCGCCTTGGAATATTTGCATGTCGCGACCCTGCTGCATGATGACGTAGTGGACGAGGCCGCGCTGCGGAGGGGGAATCCGGCGGCACATTCAAAATGGGGTGCCTCCATCACCATTTTGGTAGGCGATTATCTGCTTGCCCGGGCTCTGTCAATTTCGGCGGCTACGGACCGGCTGCGGATTGTTCAGATCCTGGCAGGACTTACCGAAAATATGTCCCAAGGCGAGGTGCACCAATTAATGCGAAAAGGCGACATCAATTTGACAGAAGCGGAGTACAAGGAGGTTATCCGCCGTAAAACCGCCATGCTGTTTCAAGCGGCGTGTCGGGTGAGTGCCATCTTAGCAGATGCAACCGAGGAACAGGAGACGGCCCTCTCCGAGTACGGATATAACCTGGGAATTGCATTTCAGATGGTGGATGACCTGTTTGATTATACTCTGGAGACTTCCGAGTTCGGCAAGGAAGTTGGGGCCGATCTCAGAGAAGGAAAGTTGACCCTACCGGTTATTTACGCTCTCAAGCAGGCGCCCTCCGGTGACCGGGATACCATGATAAACATTATCCAGAATCCACAATTTTCTGAGACCGACTTTAAAACCCTGACCGGCTTGCTGGAAAAATACGGCGGCCTGACATATACCCGTAATACGGCAACATCATACATTGATACCGCAAAAAAGGCTTTGGCCGTATTTAATCCCTCTGCGACCAAAGATACAATGCTTGATATCGCAGACTATGTTCTGAATCGCAGCGAGTAGAGCCATTTTTCCCTTGATTTCAGAAGAGTTATCCATTATTGGGTATTTGCGCTTTAATATTCTTTCAATCACAGGGGGCTAAATCGCATGTGGATAATTATTCCCAAGTTCAGCCGATTGATATTGGTGTCTTTTTGCCTGGCCGCGGTATTGTCGGGATTTGGCATGGCATCCGGGCAGGGACCTGCCGAGACCAAAACCTATGTCGTGATTGGAGCGTCAACGGTTTATAGCGGCAATGTATCTGCCGCCCGGGAAAAGGCAATTTCGAACAGTCTTGTTACGGCCGTGGCCCTGGCGATCGAAGATCTTTTGCAGGTAGATTCTTTGGTGGATAATTTTCCGCAACTGAACGAACTGCTGTTCGATCGAACAAATACCTTTGTCCGGGACTACAAGGTGCTAACAGAGGCAGCCCGCAGTAATTCTTATCGTGTGGTGGTCGAAGCCACAGTGTCAGCAGAACAAATTTCGAAACAATTGTCCGATGCCGGCATTTTGCGAACCCGTACAACGCTGCCCCGGGTATTGTTTCTGGTTGCCGAAAAGAATGTCAGGGAGCCCTTGCCGATATTTTGGTGGGGTGCGGAGGATTCAAATTTCGAATCTGTTTCTGAAACAGCGATGACCGAGCGGTTAAAAGAGGCCGGATTTGAAATTGTAGACCACCGGGGAGCGCGGCAAGAATCTGCAGTTAACTGGGACGATTTGGATAAGCCAACCCTGACGGACCAGGAAGCAGCGACACTGGGCAGCCACCTCAAGGCAGATGTGGTCGTGCTGGCAACGTCGACTGCAAGCCCTTCTGCGAACATTATGGGTTCGGCTATGAGATCGTTTAACGGGACGGTCACCGTCCGGGTGATACGGACAAATTCCGCAGAACCAATGCTTGACCTTACTCACACAGCAGTGGCCGCCAATGAAGACGACACCATCGGCGGCAAAGAAGCACTTGCGAATGTCGGCGACCTGGCGGGTCAGGAACTTGCAGATCAATTAGCCGTCGCATGGCAGAGACAGGCAGGCAGACCGGCCGCTGTCGAAATGAGCATTAAAGGCACGGGCCATCTTGCCAGTTATGTTAAATTTCGAAAGGCTCTCAACACGGTTTCCGGTGTGGAGGGCATCCGGGTAAAAGAGATTAAAAACAATGAGGCGATTTTGTTGGTTGAATATAAAGGAAAGGCCAAAGATCTGGCGGCTGCCTTGATGCTGAAGAATTTTAAATCATTCGGAATCAATATATCTGAGGTGGCAGAGAATTTAATACGAATCGAGCTTGTCCCGGGTTAGGCAAAGGGTTTGGAATGACGAAGGACGAAGGACGAGTGACGAATGATGGAATCGCTATGCTACATTCGATGGATTTTCCTTGACAGTAAGAGCGACCGATGCTACTTGAAGATGACAAATAAAGGCACGTAGCTCAGGGGGAGAGCGCTACCCTGACACGGTAGAAGTCGGGAGTTCAAATCTCCCCGTGCCTACCAGTAATTTCAAGAGGTTATGGTTTAGACTGTAACCTCTTTTTTGTTTTTTCTACCATTTGTTTTAAAATTGCTTTTTCCAACCTATGCGATAACAAAAAAATTAAATATTCTTTCAACTGTGACCGCATCTGACAATCGGCTGTGATAATATTTTCTCTAAAACAGGAGGAAATATTGTGAACACCGAACTGATAAAACCGGATCCAATGAGTGAAGACCAGCTTGAATATGTTAAAAAGCAGATTATCCAGACATATTTGTTTTTAATCAGCAAGACTAGCTTTAATCCCGAGGTAATCGAGGTCATGAAGTTAGCTGCATTGGCGAATGTGCAAAAAAGGTATGAGGAAGGGGAGCCGTGGTAACAGAAGTTTTTCAGGTATTCGAAAAATATTGTCATAGATTTCGACAATTATCGAATTACATGTTGTCGTAATGTAAACTTTCCTCAGAATGTGGATTAGGCAGGGGAAACCCACATTGGTCAAGAACTATAGGTTTGTTCAGCACATCCAAAATATCATGGTACAGTTTTTTGCTAAATTTTAAGCCCAAAAATTGTTGAATATGGATATCAAACCAGATAAAGAATGTTAAAAACATAGTGATGTTGTTTTCAAGACGACAATATATGTTGGATTACAGGATAATGGCATGAAATTTAAAATTGGGCAGACTGTAAAAGTCAAAAACGGCGTTCTTTGCCCAGACGATTCAGAATTTAATTTAAGTGGTTTGACGGGAAGGATAATCGAATTGGATGAAGATGATGAACCAACAGTTTGTATAGATTTCGATAGTATTACCCTTAAGGATATGCCGGAAAAATATGTAAAGAAGAGCGAACAAGAAGGCTTAGATTGGTCTAAAATATACTTATATGAGAGAGAAGTTGAACCAATAAAATCTCGTGATACAGAACAAAATACCAAAAACGGCAGGATTGAAATTAAAAAGCGCTTTGAATGGATCGGTATAGGTCCAGAAGGAGAGCTCATTCAATCTGTTATTAATTCAGCGGAATCTTTCAAAGGATGGGACGTATTAAAAGCCTGGGAAAAGTATTTAGAAAAAAAATCTTCAGTTTCCGTTTGAGACAGTTATTCATGAATATCAAGGAAGGGGGCCCCTAAACGAGGGAGATAAACAGAAGGTGTTTGGAATTGAGCTGTTTGATGATCATTATGGAATAATAGTTGCCTGCAGAAAAGGGCGAAAACGTTACGACTTTCCATTAGTTGATCTTAAAGTCACTGAAAAGAAATCAATAAATTCAGATATTATTGAGGCTTACCGCACTTGGTTTGCTAATCGTCATTTTGGTTTGCTAATCGTCATTAGCGTA
>JASFFJ010000316.1:0-8679 GCA_050124355.1 Desulfobacterales bacterium
ATGCCGTTGGTTTGGGAGGTGTCTTTGGGTGGTCAAATGGGTGTACCGATCAGTCATAGTGATGTCGGAATGACCGATCATTTCCTTGGCATCTTTGAACTCGAAATCTATCTTTGCCCATTCAAGGTCAAGAATTTCCTGCTTCGCAGCACCGTGTTCAGCACCCAGGTAGACTATTGCAACCTGGTTAAAAGACAAAGCATTAAGCTTTGTCCTTTTTGGGTCCGGGAGATTTCCTGAATCCAGCATGGATCTGAGGTCGTTGGCTGCCTGCTGAGCTTCGCGGTATTTGCCAAATGTTTTATAATATTTCTTTTTGCCGTTCATGGGAACCTTGTAGCTGACAAGGTATCGAACGCCTTTCTTGCGTGTGCGTTTCTGGATTGTAACTGTTGCCATCATGTCTCCTTTCCGACAACAGCACTTTCCACAGCCACCTGATTTTCAAAGAACGCCCAGACATCTGAGTCCTTGAACAGCCTTCGGTTGCCGATATTGTAACTTCTAAGTTCACCGGACATTGCGTATCTTGATACGGTCGAGCGGTGAACTCTTAACAGGTCGGCAACCTCTTGCACTGTCAATATGTGAGTGGTCTGGCTTTGTTGCGTCATGACGATATCAGATAGTGCCTTTTTGTCAATAAAATATTGATATTATAAACTCTTATTCACTTAAATCATAATCTCATTTTTGAACTAAACATTCCAACAACAAGAAATTAAATAATATTTCGGAGCTCCTTTAGAAGCCATGGCAAAAGTCAAATCGGGCTGTTCCTGTGTTAAGGTTTCTACTTAATGTATAGGTAGCGGATAAATTCAAAAGAGGATCTTTGTCGGAAATTAGGATAGAATTGATTCTGCCCACCTCGGCTTTATCTTTATCCGAGTTCACACTTGAGGCTGAAATTAGCCAAAAGCAATTATTTTTTATGCTAAACCGAAAACTTAAATATCGTCTCATTTTTGGACAGTGATAAAATGAAACAGATCGAAAAAGTCCCCCTTTCAAAGTATTTTCCAGGAAAACGCTGCTTCTTTTTATTCTGTGAAAAGGGGAAAATGAAGATCTCAACAGGAGTTTCCAATCGAGCCAGAGTGCTTGTTGAAGGAATTTCGTCAACCTGTTTGGAATAAAGATTCAACCTAAAAGATCGATGTTTTCCTCCATGTACAATTCATACACCGACTCACAAAAACAATCGAGGAAAGGATTTAGCGAGTAGTCGAACTAAGGGGGACATGACTTGACAGCGTTTCCCGTTTCCAATATCGCATAGGATATGTCTCGAGAAAACCTTCAACATCTGTTGAACGGGCGCGCTCTCGCGGACGTTGTCGCACGCATAGGGGAGACTTTTATTCCGCTTCGGATTTTTGATCGGCTATAAACCAAATCGTTC
Organism: Desulfobacterales bacterium; assembly: GCA_050124355.1. Taxonomy (GTDB): domain Bacteria; phylum Desulfobacterota; class Desulfobacteria; order Desulfobacterales; family JAFDCJ01; genus JAFDCJ01. Next base: position 1,406 of record JASFFJ010000316.1, read on the forward strand.
GATGCGTTCTAATTGAGGTGTATATTTGTAAGTGTAATATATAAATCTTAATGAATTCAATTGGTTGTAGATTTATAGCCGACATATAAACTTCTGGTAAGAGTCTAAAATTTTGGGATTGGGTGGCAAATCCACAGTTTTCGTGCCGCCACATTATTGTAGATTGGTAGAGGCAATGCAGAATTTAAGGTTTTATGGATGTCGTATGCTAACCTACCTTTTACTGGCTTTTCATTCTCGCGGCAAATTAACTATGGATTTGTAAGCTAAATATAAAATATAACATAATTACAGATAGATATGGATTGATAGCCGTTATGTTGTCATAGCTGTTATCCACAACTTGAAGGATCCGTGGGTTTCGATGTGTAATCTTGATGGTTTCGTAAAAAATCCGAAATTGCCAATTTCCAAATTTAAAACCTTATAATTTAGATAGGTTATGAAAAGATTGCCAATCTTCATTCTAAAAATTTTGATCAGAATAAAAAAATGGCCGAATGCATTGCATCCGGCCCAACCTGAAAAGGAAAAAAATGGCTTATGACTCAAACCACCAACGTTCATGGAGCTTCAGACCATCTAGTTCAATATTTGCCGCCACATTTTCATATTTGAGTTTGGTGGTAGCCGCCATAACATCGCTTGGAAATAGAGGAATGACGGAGCCGCCCTCATCACTCACTATTTTTTGCATTTCGAAATACATCTCACGCCTTTTCTTCTCATCAAGCTCGGAGCGCGCTTCCTTGAGCAGTTTGTTGAACCCCTCGTGCTTCCAGTCAGATTCGTTCCAGCTAGCACCGGTTGCGTAGGTGGTAGAAAACATCCAATCTTCAGTAGGACGACCCCACCAGTAAGAGAAACACCACTCCTTTTTTCTCCAGACATCGTCCCAGTATCCATCCATCGGCTCTCTTACCACTTCTATCTTGATACCTGCTTTGGCGGCCTGCTCTTTGTAAAGAATAGCCACATCGACAGCACCCGGAAATGCCGCATCAGCCGTATGCAGCTTGAAGGTATGATCCGTAATGCCAGCCTTTTTCAAATGAAACTTTGCCTTATCCGGGTCGAACTCTCTCTGTGGTAATTCTGATGCATAATACCGATTCGCTGGAGAAATTGGATGGTCATTGCCGATTATACCACGGCCACGCAATATCGTTTTTAGCATCTGCTCACGGTCAATCCCATATTTCAATGCTAGCCTCACGTCATTGTTGTCATAAGGCGAAATATCGGTCTGCATTGGAATGGTATAGTGCTTTGTTCCGTTAGTCTCGACAACCTGGATCCCAGGTGCTTTTGCCAGCAGGTGAAGGGTCTTTACATCACAGCGCGTCATGACATCAATTTGGCCTGTCTTCACAGCGTTAGTTCGTGCATTTACATCGTTAATTCCTATAGTTTCCACCTCGTCGAAGTGAGCTCTTCCCTCTTTCCAATAATTAGGATTCCGTTTGGTTAAAGATCTTACACCCGGTTCGAAGCTCACAAGCATGTAGCCGCCGGTTCCGACGCCTTTCTCAAATTCTGTGGTTCCGCTGGGTACAATTTGCAGGTGATAGTCGCTCATCAGAAAAGGGAAGTCGGCATTGCCTTCCTCGAGCATAAACGCTACAGTATGCTTGTCCTCCATCTTGATCTCTTTGACAGGATCAACGATGACTTTAGCGGGAGACTTAGAATCTTTTCCGCGGTGATGGTTGATGGAAAAGATCACATCCTCGGCATCCATGGTTTTGCCATTGTGAAATTCAACACCCTTGCGTATCTTGAAAATCCACTTCTTCGCATCAGGCGTAGCCTCCCAACTTTCGGCCAATTCGGGAATCGGATTAGACTTATAGTCAACCTCTACGAGACAATTCCTGAGTTGCCAGGTGAGGCTTTCCGTCATTAAATTTGATACGGTTATTGGATCCAGCGAATCACTGGTTTGCGCGCCGGCGCAACCGATTCTCAACCGACCACCCTTTTTAGGACCCGAAGCGTGCGCGAGTGTCGACAACAACGCCGGAGACATTGCCGCCGTCAACCCTAAGGCCGATACCCGCGCGATAAACTCGCGGCGGTTAAGTTTTCCCTTAAATAGCATTTCCTCAAGTTCTTTTAATTTTGACATTTGAATCCTCCTTTCATTTAAACGTTCACCCTGACAAATAGGCTGTGGCGTTTGTTTATAATGATATCACCCCCTTTTCTGAAAAGATTTCAAAATTCCGCGAGAGCTTACTTTCAGCACAACGGACAATTATCATTCGTCAAGCTTGGAATACATTTCTTCGATCGTATCGATTTCATATTTCATGGAATTTGGCTGATCCCAGAACCAAGCTTTATAATTCTCACCATTTATTGCGTTTACGATTTGTTCCGCATTAAAGATGCTACAGCCATAAATCCAGTTCGCCATATCGAGCATGGACGTCATATGCGCCGCCTTGGTTCCCGCCGTACATGCATCTTTGACGATTGAAATCGTATAATGCCTGGTGAAGGCGTCATAGACAGAAGTTAGAAAGCAAGAATCGGTAAACACACCCATCATAATTAAATGAGCTGCATTGAGTCCTTTTAAAATAAGAGATAAATTTGTTTGATAAAACGCCGAAAACCGCTGTTTTTTAACAATTATTTCATCTTTAAGCGGTTTCAGCGCATCAACGATTTGACAATTTTCAGTTCCATCAACCGAGTAGATAGGTTTTCCTTTTTCATCCCTCAGATCAAAAGGATGGCAATCGATACCATTCGGTCTTCGGGCGACCATCAGGTGTACCACTGGATATGCCTTATTTCGACAGGCGTTAAGAACCTTTTGAGAATTGGCGACTGTGGCGTTCCAGTTATAGGCTTGCCAAAACCCTTGGGGACTGTCCTCTATTTGCATGTCAATGATTACCAAAGCCTTGCCCGCAGGATCATCTAATTTTGGAATATATTTCATAGACCACTCCTTATCCCTTCTACGCTCTGCTTACATCGCCAAGAGTCTGCCGTGCTTTGACGAGTAATTGGATCTGATTTTTTAGAAGATCAAGAGCCTCTTCTCGTCTGATCAACTTGAATCTGATTTTATCTCCGGGAGATAATTGACCGACTCGATCTAAATCCACCCGAGCCACCAGGCCTATTTTGGCATAGCCACCTGTAACCTGAGCATCTTTTAGAAGTATAATGGGCAATCCGTTGCCGGGAACCTGGATGCTGCCCAGAGGAATGGGATCCGTGATAATATCGGGACCCCGGTTCCTCTCGATTGTCGGCCCTTCAGTACGGCAGCCTTGCCGATCTGAAATCGACGAAATGGAGTAAACCGATTTTGTGAACGTTTCTTGGCCGTTGCGGGTGAAGTAATCAAATTGAGGTCCGGGCAAGACCCGGATAGGCAGCGTGAGATCCAGGGTGGGTTGAAACTCATCTGCCAGGCTTCTTCCTGCCCGGGGTGCCTGATTTTCCAGCGGTAGGGACCGAATGAGGTCACCCTTTTTGAGAGTCGTTCCCATTCCACCACGGAGATAGACCGACCTGGACCCGAGGATGACAGGGGCATCGAACCCACCGGCCACGGCCAGGTAAGACCTTAGTCCTTTTTTTTTACCTTTGAAACGGACCACATCTCCGACTTCAAGTTGAAGCACGGTCCACATCGGGGCCGATTTTCCGTTCAACTCTAGACCGAGGTCCGCGCCAGTGACGGCTATCAGTGCTTTATCAAGAGCCTTTACAGTGAGTCCCATGGCCGTTGTTTCTAAAGCAGCTGCCCCTTCAGAATTATTAAGTAGCAGATTAGCCAAACGCAATGAAGTCTCATCCATTGCGCCGCAGTGAGCCAGTGCGAACTTAAGCATGTCCGGCCGACCCAAGTCCTGGTAAGTTGTCAGAAAGCCCGGATTTAATAGTTCAAAGTGGCTCAATAAACTCCTCCATACCTTTTTTGCCTGCTGCCAAGGCCTGATCCTCGTTTACGGCCGGACATTGGACTTGGTCACCGGGTCGAAAAGCTGTCGGCGGAAATTTCGACGGATTGAAAACCTTTACAAAAGTTCGGCCGAGATAACATAAACCTGACGGAGAATCAACTGCCAGAATATTAGCCTGAGGGCCTGCTATACCAAATGACCCACCCGGGACCAGCGGCCGGGGGCTGTCGTGGCGAGGAACCTGAATCACTTTAGGAACACCTCCCAGGTAGGCCTGGGAACAAATAAATCCCAAGAAAAAAACCGGAAGTCTTATAGTGGAGCAGATATTAATCACCTCATTCGGGGTCAGTCCAGTCACATCGGCTACTCGATCTAAATCCGGACCGTGGTGACTGCCATAAACGGTTGGCAATCTAAACAGCCGAGCCGGTAGCTCTTCCTGTTGAGAAAGGTCAGTGGAGATCGTTTCGACCGCCCGTATGATTTGGCTTGCTGTGGCTATAAACGGATCAAAATAAACACTGACCGACCGATAGGCCGGTATTGCCATTTTTAGGCCGACGAGATTGGCTTGTTCCAAACCGTGAACCAGCCGTCGAGCCTTACGGTTGATTTCAAGATCGACCTTGGCTTCGAACTCGATTAGAACCGAGTCCTCTCCCAAAGGTCGGATTATAGGGTAACTGATATTGTTTCCACTCATCGCTCAACCTGTCATCTGGCTCATCGGCTTGATTTGAATCTGGTTTTCTTCCAAGGTCGCCCTGATCTCTCGCACCAGATCCAGCGCGCCTGGTGTATCGCCGTGGACAGCGATGGACTTAAAGCTCATTTCTATAACCTTACCGTCGATAGTGGCGATGGTGCCTTCGGTTACCAGCTGAGTGATACGTCTTTTAATTTCGGGTAGATCCTTGATGACAGCGCCAGGTTCTTTTCTGGCAACAAGCGAAAGATCCGCATTGTAGGCCCGGTCAGCATAACATTCCTCAACCACCTGCAATCCCATGGATTCGGCGATTGGCCTTGTTTTTGTGCCGGAGTAGGTCAGCCATTTAATGTCTTTGTCCAGCATGCTGATGGCCAGGCAGATGGCTTCTGCAATTTTTTCATCTTTTTCGGCCATCCCGCTCAACACGCCGTGCGCTTTGACATGCTGGAGTTTAACTCCGGTCGCATCACAAAACGCCCTCAGCGCGCCGATCTGATAGACAAAAAAGTCCTCCAGCTCCTGGGGTGTGATATCCATTTTCCGACGACCGAATCCCAGAAGATCCGGCAGCCCCGGGTGGGCCCCGACGCCGACACCATTTTCCTTGGCAAGGGCAACGGTTTTTCGCATCACATGGGGATCACCGCCATGAAATCCGCAGCCGACATTGGCAGAACTGACGAGGCGGATGATCTCCTCATCCATCCCCAGTTTATAACGGCCGAAACTTTCACCCATATCGCAGTTGATATCTAGTTGCTTCATTTTTACTTGGTTCCTTTCATCGTCCCGTTATGAAGTTTCCGTGGCATTCTTCAAATGAAATTTTGACCTCAAATTCATTGACAAGCTCCGCGATGGTTTGCTCTGCGCCATCCGGAAGCGGTGTCGGCCTATGACTTTCGATGACATCAATTGCCTTCTGATAGGCATTTTCCAGGGCGTTGGGAGATCCTTTTTCCTCCCAGGTCGCCCGTGAATTTCTGTCGAAAACTGTCACATCGGACTGCTTTCTCATGTTGTCAAATGTCTCTTTCCGAAGCAGATAGGTGCCGCCCGGCCCGACCTCTCGTATCTGGTCGTATGCCAGTTGATATTCGTCCACCGGAATCCTTTGCATGGCCATCTGCAGGTGCCGGATGTGCTCACAGTCCAAAACGACCTTGGCATGGTCAAATGTCAGTCCGCTTTCAATACTCCCCACGCCATAAATAATGGGGGGACGGGACATGGCCACCTGGGTCAGGTTGATGGCCGTTTCATAAGCGGCCTGAGCATCGAGACTTTTGCTCTCCGTGACACCGCTGGCAATGGCGGCAGGTAGCCCATAGAAATCGGCCATCTGGGCGGCAGCACGACCCAGCATGCCGTATTCCGGAGCGCCAAAAGCCGTGGAGGCGTTTTTCAGATACATGATGCTGGTGCTGCTGCCATAGGTGCAGGGCGTTCCTTTTCCGGTAAGCTGAGTGAGCGCAACAGCACTCAGGATTTCCGCATTGTGTTGTACGATGGTACCGGCCAGCGTCACGGGACCTGTTCCACCGGCAAGCACCGCGGATGTTAGCCAGAGACCGACACCGGCACCGGCGCATTCGATAATTACTTCACAGGTGTGCTTTGTCAGGGTCAGAGGGCTTGAAGGGCATGCGGAAAAGGTGATGATGGGTCTTTCACAAAATTTCTCTTTCCCCCCTGCAGCAACATGAGCCATACGGAGCATGGTTTCCCAACTCTCCCGATTTCCGGCCCCGATAATGATATGCTTGGATGTGTTCTTGAGCAGCGCTTCCAGATTGTGGATCGATTGACTCTCGGGCATTTTATCCGTGGAGCAGACCGCCCGTTCCATGACGGTGAGATCATCGAAATAATCGACAATCTTCCCGGTATGGCTGCAATCTTCTTTGGTAGATGGACGAATTTTCCGGGTGTAAGGATCTATAATCTGCACACATTCACCGAAGGTAGAAAACCCAACCTTCCCACTTTTCGTGTCAAAATCCTTGCTTTGGTCTCTGCCGTAATAAACAACCGTTTTAGGAACCCATCCGATGCAATCTCCCACCAGATACTCAGGCAGCCGGACAATGCCGCCGTTTTTTTCTCTCCTGATGTCCGCGCCGCCGGCGTGGAATATTTCCAGAGCCTTGTCACTGCCCACCCGCACACCGATATTTTTCAAGACTTTGATTGTTTCGTAGTGAACGCGTTTTTGGGTATCATGATCCCAGCTTGGACAATACTTTGCCATCGTCTACCTCTATAAGGCGACTGCCGCCTTTTTGGCATTGATCTTCTGAGTGGCAATGTTTACCGCATCCATGGCAGTTTCACCGTATCCGTCCGCACCGATTTCGTCAGCCCATTGTTGGTTGATAGGACCGCCGCCAACCAGCACGATGAACTGCTCGCGGATTTTCAATTCTTGCAGCGTATCGATTAGTTCTTTTTGATACGGCATGGTTGTGGTCATCACCGCCGATAGGCCGATCACATCCGCCTGATTTGTCTGGGCGGCATCAATAATGTCCAACGTCGGCTGATCTACGCCAAGGTCAACCACTTCAAAACCATGGGTTTCCATTACTGTCGCCACAATATTTTTTCCCAGATTGTGAACGTCTCCCTTG
>JASFFJ010000317.1:0-8679 GCA_050124355.1 Desulfobacterales bacterium
ATCACTCTTGCATCATTCTTTATCCGGTTTGGAATTCATATTCAACCATTTTTTTAACTTCAAAATTACGTAAACATTCGAACAGGGCGTTTATTATCGCCGTGTGTTGATTGCGCTTTTAAATTCATAAAAATTGGACCTTGATATCTCAGGTTCCCTGGAACAATCTAAAAGGCCCGATAATTGCGGGGTTCTCCCGACTAATAATACCAGTGGTTGTAAACGCCGGTGAAAAATTGATTCCGATAACTTTGATCCAGAGTTTAGCTTTAAGCGGCAACTTCTCTCTTAACAAAACACGCTTTCGAAGTTTCTTCGTTACAGTTAATTTCTATTCGATCCCCCGATTGCATGTAAATGACGGCCTCCCCTAATTTGCATGCATAATCGGCGCATCGCTCCAAGAAACGCGTTGTCATCATATAAGTGGAACACTGACTGATGTTTTTCGAATCCTCCATCATGTAAGTAATGCATTCCCGGAAAATTGATTGTCTGAGTTCCTCAACATCGTTGAATCGATCCGATAATGTGTCAAATCCATCTATAGTGTCATTTTCAAAGCCATTCAAAGCGTCATCAATCATGCTTCCAATGATTTGAGACATATAGGGTATACTAACAAGCTTTCTTAGATGAGGCTGATTGCTAAGTTCAATGGTGCTTTCTGCGAGTTCGACACTATATTGCCCTATCCTTTGAAAATATGTTATCAGTTTTAAGGATGTGGCCAAAATCCGCATGTCTTTTGCGGTAGGTTGATACATTGCGATCAAACTCAAGGTCTTCTCCTCAATACTGTCTTCCATATTTAAGAGTTTGGCTTTTTCTTGAATTACATATGAGGCCAGTCTGTTATCTTGATTTTTCATAGCTACTATCGAATCGAGGAGCATCTTCTTTGTGTTTTGTCCCATACGGCTTAACTGATTTTTCAAATTAGATATCTCTGTATCAAATTTTTTTGACATTTTTCATTTTCCTTTCTTAATTGGCGGTAGTTTGCATGGATATTTAATCGGTTTACGAAAGCCATAACAGAATTCTAACAATCTTTTAACAATGTGCAAGTGGAATGAGATTTAGTAAAGTTTGAAAGCCAGCGAGTTGAATAAATCCAACTATCCTGAAATTACATGCTTCGGTAGATGCCGCCTTTTCCTGGATAGTTGGCGGACCAATTGAGGGTCGATGGTAAGTCTTATCCTCCTTACTTGCTTATCGTGAAAAACAGATTATTTTAGTTTATAAATCAACCCGAAATATGATTATTGATGATCTTTATGAAATCGAGATAACTAATATAGAAAAGGAGGCCCCGTGAGCAAATTATTCTACATCGAAGCATCGCCGCGTAAGGAACGTGCTTATTCCATCAAAGTGGCACAACAATTTCTAAATATATATAAGGAAACCAATCCAAATCACACCATTGAGCCCTTCGACCTGTGGCAGACATCTCTTCCGGAATTCGACGGCGCTACGATCAACGCCAAGTACCGAATTCTGCATGGCGACACCCATACAGATGCTGAAGCCACAGCCTGGAACAGCGTCGAGGAGCTATTCAATCAATTCAACAGCGCCGAAAAGTATGTTTTCAGCCTGCCAATGTGGAATTTCGGTGTGCCTTACAAGCTTAAGCACTACATCGATATTATCACCCAGCCGGGATTGAGTTTCAGTTTCTCGCCAGAAACCGGCTACAGTGGGCTGGTAACCGGAAAGCCAGCAGCGGTGATTTATGCCCGCGGCGGGGAGTACAGTTCATCCGAAGCAGCGGCAGGGATGGATTTTCAGAAGCGTTATTTGGAAATGTGGCTGGGATTCATCGGTTTTACGGATATCACATCCATCCTGGTGGAACCGACCTTAAGTGATCCTTCCGATGCCGAGAAGACGCTCAACCAGGCTTTGGAACAGGCAGCAGCGGTTGCCTGCAAGTTCTGATTTTAAACTTAGATATGCACAGGGCAGGACACGGCCAGTGTCTGGCTTTCGGTTAGAAGATAGGAATTCATAGTGTTTTCATGACTGGGGTTGACGATTTTCGCTGAGCATTGCCTTGTTTTAGAAAATAAAGCATATCATCTATCATCTGATTAACCGCGATGTATTTTTCAGATTCTGCCGACAGGATTTCTTCTTCCGATTGCACGTATTGCGCAGGAATCAGTTCATCGCGACAGTTGGAAATCATATCCTGCGCTGACGCCGCTGTGATTTCAAGATGAAACTGAATCCCGATAACCGACGTGTCGATTTGAAACGCCTGGTTTTTGCAGCCGCCGCTTGTCGCAATACGGGTTGCTCCCGATGGCAGGTCAAAGGTCTCACCATGCCAGTGAAATACATCCATTGATGACGGGAAGTTGAAAAACGAATCGCCACTCGACGAAACGCCCTGCACCGGAAACCACCCAATTTCCTTGATGGGATTCCGGTATACCTCAGCGCCCATTGCACTCGCGATGAGCTGCGCGCCCAGACATATTCCCAAAACCGGTTTGCCTGACTTTATGACGCCTCGCAGATTTCTTTCAATCTTGCCAGCGCCTTTGGCCAGGCGTTATTCATGTACGCTTCAAAATCGGATGTTACATCCATGTCCACCTTCAAAACGGTAGCGCCATCGTGTTCGCTAAAGGTATAATTTTCAAATGCCGGTTCCCAGGACTTGTTTTCAGGACTTTCAGGATCTTCAATACCGCCCTTAATGCACCCGAGGTGTTGGATTGAAATAAAATCATAGGGTTTGTTCTCGGCAATTGTAGACGCCATGCCATCGCCATCCGGCGTTAGAAATTTAATCTTACTGCCTTTGATCCAAGAACCTTCAAAGTACGAACCTTCACAGAATTCTGCGGTCCAGACCCTAAAGCTCTTCGGATCTAGCATTGTCTGCCATACTTTTTCTTTTGGGGCATTTATGTTGATTGAAAAATGTAGAGTTTTCATATGTAGAGTTTCTTGTTCGAACAGATTCCCCTACCGTCCTGCAAGTCGGTGGCACTAACCTATCGGCCACGGATATGCAAGTAAACCGAACAAAACAAGCGGCGAGTCGTTTAAGCAGCGCTATCAAAGGGGATAGATTCTGCTTGTCGACACCGCGGTTGGCCCCCAATTCTGAATGGTTTTCTTGTCGACTTCGGGGAACGAATAGCCAGACACAATCAGGTCTAAATTCGTCGGGTTGCCAGCAGTCTTTAACCGATAGCAGTTGAGCTGTTTCTGTCAGTTCTTAAAGTTGCTCTCCTGAGCAATGGGAAAATCAATATATCCCTTGGCACCGGTCGGGCTGTACCAGGTTGACATATCCGCCTCCGGATTCAGCGCCCAATTGTTGGCAAATCGGGCCACCAAATCCGGATTGCTGATGAAAGGACGTCCGAAGGCGATCAGGACGGCCGGATCTTGGCTGACTGCTTTTTCGGCTGTTTCTTGAGTATATCCGCAATTGCCGATCAAAGGCCCGCTGAAAACGTTGCGGATTTCTGACAGGGTCATGGGCTCGCCCAGCTCGTGGAATCCAAATGCCAAACCGTCCATAACATGAAGGTAAGCCAATCCAAATTGGTCAAGTTGTTGCGCCACATAGGTAAATTGTTCCCGAAAGTCCGGCGATCCCATGTCATTAAAGGCGCCATTGGGCGAAAGTCGCACGGCCACGCGGTTCGCCGGCCAGACGTCGCTGACGGCTTGAACGACATCACCCAGCATGCGGTAGCGATTTTCAATACTGCCGCCATAACAATCGGTTCTTTGATTGGTTTTAGATTGCAAGAATTCATCGAGCAGATAGCCATTGGCGGAATGGATTTCCACGCCGTCAAAACCGGCCGTTTTGGCCAATTCCGCAGCACATCGGTAGTCCTCTACAATCCGGGGAATTTCCTCGGTCTCCAAAGCTCTTGGAATCTCATGCGGTTCCTTACCCCTGGGAGTGTGGATATACGCTTCGTTAATTTTGATTGCCGACGGTGCCACGGCGAGCTCGCCGTTATGGAAGCTGCTGTGCGACGCCCGACCGCAATGCCACAGCTGCAGAAAAATGGTGCCTCCTTTGTCGTGAACGGCATCGACCACCTGTTGCCAGCCTGCAGCCATGGCATCGGTATAGATCCCTGGCGACTGCACCCAGCCATTGGCTTGTTCGGAAATCGTGGTGGCTTCGGTGATGATCAAACCGGCGGCAGCCCGTTGTAAGTAGTATTTCGCCATCAAGGCATTGGGAATCCGTTTTTCCCCGGATCGGGCGCGGGTCATGGGGGCCATGACCACCCGATTTTTAAGTTCTAAACCTTTCAAGTTGAACGGTTCGAGAAGTTTGATTGGTTTTAAGCTCATTATGTGCTCCTTTATTTGAATCTTCTTAAGGCCGTTAGTGAACGCCTGAACGACAAACCGACATCATTGTATTTACGGTGCGTTCAAACAACTTTTCCAAATGCAGTTTGGGTGAGTGAGTATGGCACCATAGTAAACCCAGGTATTGGTGGGATCGATCGTGATGGGATTGATGCCGATGCGCGCCGGTCAGCCCGGAGGCCGAGCACAGCGTTGAGGCCGGTCCCATCAGACGCCGATGGGCGACTCCAGTCTTCGTTCGGAAAAGGTGCGAGGCGGCCGTCGTGCAAAAGTTCCATGACGCGGTATTCGGTGTCGTAGAACTGGTGTAGGCTGATAATGATCCTGCCCTGCGGCGTGACAGCGATGTTTCCAGGTCCCTTTTCGAGGGTGACCACGATTTCAAGCTCCGCATCCGGTAAAGGTCGTAGGTTTTCAGCGAAGGTGTTTTGAGTAAATCCAAGACAAAAAAGTATGCTAAAAATAACTGTAAATGTTTTCATCTATCCCTCAATTCAAAGAATTCAAACTGAAAAAAATCTCCAATTAGGATAAACAGTGGTGCTTCCCGCTTTTTGCTTTACGGCGCCATGTCGCCACCTTCGATGGGTGTAATGCGGATCAACTTTCCGTCGTCATCGTCGGTCAGCACATAAATAAAACCGTCCGGGCCCTGGCGCACATCGCGCACACGTGCGCCAAAGCGCAGTTCCCGCTGGCCGGTGACCTCACCCGCCGCGTTCAGGTCGATGTGCCGCACGGACTGTTTGATGAGCGCGCCGGCAAACAAATCCCCCTTCCAATCCGGGAACTTGTCGCCCGAGTAAAGGGTCAGACCGCTGGGCGCAATGGCCGTCAACCAGACCACCAAGGGGTCCACCATGCCGTCTTTGCTTACCTGGGGCGAAATTTTGGAGCCGTCAAAATACTCTCGGCTATAGGTTACGGTCGGCCACCCGTAGTTTTGACCTGCTTGGGGCTGATTCAGTTCGTCACCGCCCAAGGCGCCGTGCTCCGTGGCCCATATTTTCGATCGCATGGCGTCGTAAACCAGGCCCTGAATGTTTCGATGGCCGTAGCTGAAGATATCGAGACTTGCTCCCTGTTGATTCTTAAATGGATTGTCCGTCGGAATGGAGCCGTCATCGTTGATGCGCACCACAGAACCGAGTTGATTGGACAGGTCCTGGGCGTACTCCCGGATAAAGCGACCTTTCAATCTCACCGGCGGATTGCCGCCATCTCCCACGCTGATGAGCAGCGTGTTGTCGGGCAGCCAGCACAGGCGCGAACCGAAGTGCTGCGTTCCTGATTTGGTCACATTTGTTTCAAATATGACTTCCCAGTCGCGAATGCGGCCCTCTTCGTATACGCCACGCGCAACTCGGGTACGGTTGGCGCTGCGCGAGCCGTCAGCATAGCTGAAATAAACGCGCTTGTTCTTTGCAAAATCAGGATGCAGGCTGATGTCCAAGAGCCCCCCCTGACCGCGCGCGAACACCGGCGGCAGGCCCGCCACCGGCGTGGGATCGAGCCGCCCACTTCCATCAGCCAATATCTCCACGAAACGCAACCGCCCCGGCCGTTCGGTTACCAACAGGTCGCCATCCGGCAGCCAGACCATGCCCCAAGGGTGCGCCAGCCCGCTGACGACGGTTTCGCGGGCAAATCCCCGTTCGATCGGCACATCGTCTTCAATGAGAATGGGTCCCTCCTTTGCGACGCCAACAGACATCGATCCGAAAATCCCGAAAAAAGCTGCCAATACGACGCTTTGCAAAAATTTGTGATACCCACAGATAAATTTTGGCTTCATGTGATTCTCCTTTGGAAATCTTTTTATGTTATGTATGCACCCGCAAAGCATGGCTCAGAACCCTCCGATAGGCGTTCCTCAAACCCCTAGCGTTACTGGTGCTCACTGATTTTGACGATGACAAGGGTAATGTCATCTTCCGTCTTCGAACCCCCTAGCCGTGCATCCGGCAGTAGGCATCATTGACTTCGACAATTCGTGGATCATCATCCAGCAAGACAAAACCCTCTGCCGCAGTTTCTACAATGCGTCGGAATTTCGCTTCGCTTTTTCGCAACCGGTCGGCCGCCTGTTTACGTTCGGTGACATCGACAACAATACCCTGGTAATAAAAGATCCGCCCCTCTGCGTCGCGTTCAGTGGTCGTCGTATCCTCGACCCAGCGCACATCCCCGTCTCGCGTGAAGATCCGGTAGGTTTGCTGATAATCGGTGGTATTGGACTCGGCAAAAGACATTACCTCATCCCGGACACGATCGTGATCATCGGGGTGAACGAAATCCGCCCAATCTAACTCACCGTTCATCAGCGCTTCGGCACTATAGCCAAAGCGGGAAATGTTGTCTGAAACTTGAACGAGACGCGGCTCCGGCAAAGGGGTCCGACGAAAAAGAATTACCGGGCTCATTTCCACGATTTTCATGGCCAGCCGGAGTTGTTCCCGAAGCTCATCGGGTTTGCAGTGGTCAATATCGTCTCTCATGTATTAGTTTATTGTCTTTATAAGTCAACAACTTCTTGGAGTCTATAAAAGAACAACTAACCATCCCGCAGCTCTCATCGAGTTGTCGTCGTCGAAATTAGTATCTGTGATCGTCAGTTAAGTTGCACTACGGTGCCGTCTTCTCTAACCAGTTCACTGGCATACACTTCCGGCCGGAATACGTTGACCAGATCGTCGTCAACAAATCCCCTCACGGTAACGGATTCTCCGACGGTGACCATCACGCGATTGCGCCAACCAATGTAAATCCGGATGCTTCCGGTCTCATCCGCCAGACGAAATTCATCCTCATCCAGAATTCGCGTCACTTTGCCCTGCAGCGCGACACTGGCACCGCGGGTCACATCCTCGATCTTTGTTATTTTTTCCGGGGTCGCGGCGCTTTGCGCAACACCCGTGAAAACCACAGTAAAAACCAACACAGCTGATAGAATGCTTATCGAATTTTTCATGTTCATAATTTTCCTCCGGCTTTATTATTGACTCTCAGTTCTTCGGCGAAGCGTGACATACCCGATTTGGATAAGTCCGATCCACGCCATTGACAAATCCAGCCATCCAAAGGATCTCTCCTTTTTCAACGATTTGCCCGTCTTTGAATCTTTCCTCGATTAGATATCCTTTCACGCGGGCCCGAACATCAACGCGCTCGATCGCCTCGAATCGCCCGGTAAATTCATCCCACTCCGTAACGATCTTTTTTATCGGCAAGGCCACGTTAACTTCCGGTGGCGGCTGTGACACAGAAGCCTCAACTTTCTTCTCATCGCATGCGCTAAGCATCAAAGCGAGAATCAAAATAACGCTGACGCCAAAAGCCGGTAACAATAAACGAAATTTCAAACGATCTTGATTAATGTTCATTTTCATTACTCCTCAGCTTTATCTCATCCCCAAAGGCTTAGAGTCTGGATGTTAACATATTACCTTTTGAATCGCAGACGCTGGCCTTGATCCGAAGAACGTTTTTGTGGATGTGTGAGAAGGTTTCTCGGAAGAGTAAGTAAAAGCAATAAAGTGACGTTTACGTAAGGCAGATTGTGTAGGAAAAGTCCCCCCGCTTGCGTTCAGCCGGCAGACATTTTTAGATGGTAGTACCATCGTAAATTTACCTCCTCAAAAACCCCGGCCGACGACAGTCTCAAATTTGGTTTACATCATGTTGGCAGCTTCCCTCGTTCTCATGATTAAACAATAGATTGAGTGTTATGTTGCAACAGATATCAATACAGTATCTTCGGTTCCATCTTGCAGTTAAAGCAAAATTTTATCGTGGATGGACAAAGTCAATAACAAAGTAGTATGGAAATAATTATAGGAAAAAACTACCGTACGGGATGTATTTCTCTGAGATTATAAGATTTTGTTCTATCTGATTTGAGTTCGTAATCTCGTTTTTGCCTTTTACCCATGCGCGCATGGGGAGATGCGCTCAGTTAACTTCTGTTTTGTGGGCATATGGATGGTGAACACACTACCTTCTCCAAGGGTGCTTTCCACGGTGACGTTGCCACCGTGGGCCTGAGCAATGTGTTTGACGATGGCGAGGCCCAGTCCGGTACCGCCCAGATTACGGCTGCGGGCCTTGTCCACCCGGTAAAATCTTTCAAACAGCCGCGGCAGGTGCTTTTTTGCAATTCCGATACCTCTGTCCTCGACAATGATGTTTGCTTCGGCGTCGTTTAGGTTGGCTTTCAGGTAAATGGTACTGTCCGGTTCGCTGTATTTAATGGCATTGTCTAGTAGGTTGACCAAGGCTTGCTCGAGAAGAGAAGAATCAAAGTGAGAT
>JASFFJ010000318.1:0-8636 GCA_050124355.1 Desulfobacterales bacterium
CGACGCGCAAACGGCAGCTGGGCTTCAATGAATCGGCCCTTCACTGGGATCTGGTCAACACCGAAAAAAAGAGGGTCACTGCCCACTTAAAAACCGGCAAGACCCTCGTTATTTATGAAAATGGCCGATTTAAGTATTAGGTCCTTATAAATTAGTTGTGTGCATTTTGTGGTAAAAAATTTGTATTGGGATATTTTTGCTGTCATCACATGATTGAAGATTGTAGAATGAATATTGAAGATTTAAGGACCGCCTGCGGCGGATCAATTATAAAAACCATCGACGAACCCCTCGCGGAAAGCCATGGGGTATCATCTAATGCAATAGAAATTTTATCGCAGCAAGCTGCGGAGGGTTAAACCCTGATAAAGATCAAATTGACGGAGCGAAGCGACATCCACAAATATTCAATCTTCAATCGTCAATCTTCAATTTCGATTTATCCGGGTTAGGATATTGGAATAAGTAAGGTGGGTTCTGTATGCATTTCTTATCCGGCTTGGGCGCCCATGGCCATCCTAGGTGACACCGATAGCAGCGATCGGATGCAATTTAGCAACTGTTTTAATGGAAACGGTTTCGACAAGACCATATCGAAATTGTCGGCTTCCAGCAGCCATGGCGTACCGGATATACCGATCACGGGAATGAATTGCTTCTCAGATTTTCGGATATGTGCCGCAACACCGTTTCCGTCGATAACAGGCATTCGAACATCGGTAATGACGATATCGAAACAGCCGTCATCAAATTTTCGAATTCCCTCCAGACCGTCATCGGCGGTTTCGACCTTGTGTCCGTACGTAGTTAAGGCTTCCTGCATAAGCTGCAAAATTCCTTTTTCATCATCGATGACGAGGATTGTTGACATGCCATTTCTCCACAAAATAACGTGTATATTTACAGATTCTGCTGCTGCAGCGGCGCTTTAACCGGGACGGTGTCTGGCGATAGAGACCGCCAGCCAATCTGGCGGGTTAAAATCTTAAAAAAGATATTATTAGGATAAATTTATAAAAATCGGTGTGCGGGTGTCAAATCGGATTATGGTCGGATTTAGAATTGAACAACAAAAAAATTTGGCAATATCGATCTAGCTGAATTTAATTAAGATACTAAAATTGTCCATCTCAGGTCTTGTGTATAGCAGATCTGAGAGAAAAGTATTTTTTTTAAGTATTTTAGGCAGATCCAATTTTATCAACAACTTATGAACAATTGGTTTTCTGTCAAAACCTTTAGAAATCTTCTCTTTTTGAGTAATTTATACTTTATATTTGCCGAAATCATCCGGGGATAAATTCTCCAAATAATCTGCCCATTTTTTGCCTTCCTCGCTGGTATCCAAGACCTCGGCTTCGCCATCGCTGATTTTTGATTGTTGCATAACGGCGTCTTCCACATAGATAGGAGCGTTAAAACGCAGCGCCAGGGCAATGGCATCGCTAGGCCGGGCGTCGATGTCGAAGTTATTGTCTTTCGAGACAAAATAGATGCGGGCATAAAAAGTGCTATCCTTTAAATCACAAACTTCGACCTTCGTGATTGAAATGTGCAGCGTGTCTGAGAAATTTTTAAAGAGATCGTGTGTCATGGGACGTTCGTATTTTATATCCTGAAGCGCCGATGCAATCGAAGTGGCTTCCAACAGCCCGATCCAGATCGGGATGGCCTGATCATGCTCCTCAGATTTTAATATAATAATAGGTGTATTCGATGCCGGATCCATGGTAAGACCCGCTATGCTTACTTTATGCAGCATAACTTTCTTCTCCTTTCAACCCTCCGGTTGTAGATTTTAGGCCAACAGGTTCGCCCCAGAGTGAGTGAGCGTAGGCCTTCTCAATCCTGGTACGAACTATTTTTCCCGGAAACATGTCAGCACGGCGCTGGCGACTGTCAGGATGATAAAAATTGACGATTTTGTTCGTGGACGTGCGTCCTGTCCACTGGACAGTCGTTGACGGGCGCTTAATCCCACCGGATGATTGTTTTTTACTGATCCCTTCGACGAGAATCGGCTGCACGGATCCAAGGAGGGCCTGGTTTTTCATTCTGGTTACATTTTCCTGGAGCGCCAGAACGGCCTGCAGCCGTTTCCTTTTCTCATCTTCCGGGATCTTGTTTTCAAAATGCACCGCAGGTGCATTGGGGCGATCCGAATAAACAAATGCAAAAAGACCGTCAAATTGTACCGTGTTCATTAAATCCAGCGTTTCAGTAAAATCGGCTTTGGTCTCACCCGGAAACCCCACAATAATATCGGATGTAATCGCGATGGCTGGACAATTATCCCTGAGTTTGCCTATTTTGTCAAGGTATAGCGCTCTGGTGTATTTCCGGTTCATCCGATTTAATATCCGGTCGGATCCGGATTGAACCGGCAAATGAATATGATCGCAGACCTTTTCGCAGGTTATAATCGCATCTATCACGTCGCTGCCGAAATCCTTGGGATGGGACGTTGTAAACCGGATTCGTAAAAGTCCATCAATGGTATTGACGCGAGAGAGTAAATTCGCAAAAGAACACAAACCTTCCTTTTTCCCATAGCTGTTGACATTTTGTCCGAGTAGAGTAACTTCCTTCACGCCGGATTGGACAAGATCTTTGATTTCTTGAATGATGCGGTCTGGATGGCGGCTGGCCTCCCTTCCCCGGACATGGGGAACCACACAATATGTACAAAAATTGTCGCATCCCCTCATAATAGTTACAAAAGCCGACACCGGGTTATCGATCACGCGATCGGGTACGACATCGGGCAGATCTGGTTTTTCCGTCAACCTAACATCGACGATACGGCGGCGTTTGTCTTCGATTTTTGGGATTAAAAGGCTCAGACGATCAATCGCCTGGGTCCCGAACACAAGATCGACTTCTGGAACCCGTCTGAGTATTTTCTCCCCTTCCTGCTGAGCCACACATCCCCCAACGCCGATGATCAGACCCGGCTTGTTGGCTTTCAACCTGGCAAGCCGCCCTAAAAAACTAAAGGCTTTTTGTTCGGCTTTGGCCCGAATGGTACAGGTATTGACAATAACGAGATCGGCTGTTTCCAGCTTACCGGTTGGTTGATACCCCAATCGAACCAGGCAGGCCGCAATTTTCTCGGAATCATAAACATTCATCTGGCAGCCGATGGTGTTTAGGTAGAAATATTTGTTCAGCGAATTTTCAATCTTCAATTTTCAATTTTGATGAATTTGTAGAAAGTCAGAATTTAGATCTTTAATCATTGTAACCCATTGAAATGACTATTCATGAAATTTTATTTTGGTGTTATTTGTGACTTTTTGCGGCTATTTCAGTCTTCATTTTAAAAGTGAAACGATTCTATCATGATATCAGCTTTAAGTGCTGTTAGAATCATATCCACATCCGTCTCACAGCCAGGCGCGATGTAAAAAACGATGACGCCCGACTCGGGATTTAGCGTCTCGAGGGTCGCGAGACCATCGTAGGCTTCGAATACGAATCTTAAAAAAGCAATGTTACGACGATCGACACGGCAATACCGTTTGACGGTCTCACCGGGCACGTGGTTGGTTGACATAACCTTACAAAAACCTTCCGCCGAAAATTTAACTGGTCTAATTTGCACCCCGATTGAGATAAAACTTTTTGGGATTTATTCGTTTTGTAGGCTTGAAGGTAGGAGGTCGGAATGCTTGGAAGCCTAAAAACCCCATGTTCTCTGTGCATCCCGGCATACCGACTTTCTGGCTTCCCAGCCAGTAACCTTTACGGATCATCATGCTCTAGAAACGAATAACAAATAACCAATAACGTCTAATTTAGCTTCCTTCGGTTTACAAAGTAGTATAACCATATCCATTGTTTTTTCAATAAAAAAGCGATTTTTATCTAAAAACAGCCGTTATCCATAAATAAATCCGCAATCCCAAATCATAAATCGAAAATCTTTTTAATTGTCACCTGTCAAAATTTAGGATATATGGCGCAGCCATGAAAAACCGCTGGCATATGTTCGACCAGGACCCGGCTAAAGTCAGAGAACTGAGCCAAATGTTGAATTGTCATCCGGTCATGGCAAGCATTCTGGTCAACCGGAATATTCTTACCGCCAAAACTGCCGCCGATTTCTTAAACACTTCTTTGAATAACATGCCGTCACCCTTTTCCCTCAAAGACATGGATATCGCCGTCCATCGTATCTATAAGGCCATCACCGACAATGAAAAGATTTTGATATTTGGTGATTACGATGTCGATGGCATCACAGCCACCGTCATTCTACTGAACTTTCTGCGGTACGCCGGTGCGGATGTTTCCTATTACATTCCCCATCGGGTCAGTGAGGGTTACAGTATCCAGCCCGAACATATTTCGCGTTACGCTCGCCCTTCTAAAGTCGATTTGATCATCACCGCAGACTGTGGATCCGGCAGCCATCAAGCGGCAGCGGCGGCTAAAAAGACCGACATCGATATGATTATCACGGATCACCACACCATCTCGGAAGATATTCCGTCGGCGTTGGCAGTCATAAATCCAAAGCGTGGGGACTGCCCGGCGGGCCTGCAAAATCTGGCCGGTGTCGGGGTGGCCTTTTGTATGCTAATCTGTCTTCGAACCTACCTGCGGGAAAAAGGATTTTGGCAGCAAAGCTTGGAGCCCAATTTGAAAAGCTATTGTGATCTTGTGGCGTTAGGCACCGTCGCGGACATGGTGCCCTTGATTGAAGAAAATCGCATCCTGTGTAAAACCGGGTTAAGGCTGATCCAGGCCGGCCACCGCCCCGGTCTGACGGCGCTGTTGGAAGCCAGTGGTATCCAAAACGACTTTCTGGACGCCGATGATATTGCATTTCGGCTGGCCCCCCGCTTAAATGCGGCCGGACGTATGGATCACGCCGCCAGGGCTGTTGAACTACTAACTGCCAAAGATACGGATAGTGCCCAAGAAACAGCGCACAGGCTGAATCTATTAAATCGGAAACGACGCCAAGTGGAACAGGGAATTTTTGCCGAAATTCAGCGGTTTTTAGAAATCAATCCCTCTTTACGCCAGCGACGATCCCTGGTTCTGTCCGGCCAAGGGTGGCATGCGGGCGTTCTCGGGATTGTTGCATCCAAGATCGTGAACGCCTATTATCGCCCGGTTATTCTCATCACAACCCAAGGCGGTATAGGTATCGGTTCCGGCAGAAGCGTTGCGGGAATCGACCTTTATGATGCCCTCGCGTCCTGTAAACCCTACCTCGAAACCTTCGGGGGGCATTCAATGGCAGCCGGTCTGAAGATACGGCGAGAAAACATTGCTGATTTCCAAAACGCCTTTGAAAACGTCATCCAGCATATTTCAGATCCCGAGGATTTAACGCCGATCCTCAATATTGATGCACACTTGGATCTTGACACCATTTCAGATGCCCTCATCAATGAACTGGAAGCCCTGATGCCCTTCGGCACCGGGAATCCCGAACCACTTTTTATGACCACCGATGTCAGGGTGATATCGTCAAAAATTGTGGGCAAAAACCACCGGCGCATGATTCTGCAGCAATCAAAGACGCCAAACCCGCCGGTCTTTCAAGCCATTCAATTTAATGTCGAATCCCGGTTGGCTGACAAACAAAAATTTTCCCAACTGGTATTCAAACTTCGGTGGAACCGCTGGAAAGGAAAAAAAACCGCCCAGCTCGTGATTGAAGATCTGAAATGGTGAAAAAAACATCAACCCTTTTTTCTTGCAATCCGTATGATGAATTATTATTATACGTCAGGAAGGAAAAAAATATAAACAATAGTATTCTATAAATATTCAATCAACAATTTTCATTTTACAAAAGGTGGTATGACATGGGCAAGGTCTTCCGACCAAGTTCTCGCGAATCAACTATTCTATCGAAAATTGAATCGACCAAAGAGCACATGCGACGATTGGCAATCAGCAAGGCTCAGGACTGCTCGGAGCCCCTGGCCGGTGCGATTGCCATGAGATTGGTTGAGCAAAATCTGATTGAAACAACCAACAAAAACGCCCTTGACGAACAGCTAACTAAGTGTCTCGAAAAGATGAACCGCTTGGAAGATTTTGATATTGATTATCAGATTGCCCCCCTACGAAATTTAGTCCCCCAGCCCAATATTGTCAGCCTTTATGTGACCTCATTTGTGATTGAACAACTTATCAAGCACAAAGACGTGGTGGATATTTTTGGCTCCGATGAAGAAATTTATTTTACCATCAATGAGCAAGTGAAAAAGTTTTTACCCCAGTAATGCGTCCCAGTTTTCATCCCAGGCTGATCAACGGTCCTTTTGATGATCCCGGGCTTTTTATTCCCTTTCAGTTTCAACGTCGTGCCCTGATTTTCGATCTTGGAGATATCAACGGCCTGGCGTCCAAAGACATCCTCAAAATCAGCCATGCCTTCGTTAGCCACACCCACATGGATCACTTCATCGGCTTCGACCGCCTGTTGCGTCTTTCTCTGGGACGTCAAAAAAACATTTCGCTTTATGGCCCTCCCGGCTTTTTGAATAACGTGGCGGGCAAACTGGCCGGATATTCCTGGAACCTGGCCGATAAATACAACTATCCGCTCAGCTTGCAGATTACCGAAGTCCATCCACAGCACACCCTTTGCTGCAAATACAGCTGTGCTGATAAGTTTCAGTCCAGCCAGACCCCGGACCAACAGCCGTTTAACGGCACGCTCTATCAAGAGCCGGCCTTTGCGATTTCAGCCGTCATTCTCGATCATCATATTCCCTGTCTGGGATTTTCCATCAAAGAACGATTTCATGTAAATATTATCAAAAACGGGTTAGAAAACCTGGGTCTGTCACCCGGGCCCTGGTTAGCGGAATTTAAGCAAGCGCTCTACCATCAGACGGATCCCACAGCGAATTTCGAAGTCAAATCAGATCGACAAAAGACGGCAATGATATTCACTCTGGGAACGTTGACCGATAAAATTGCCCGGATCACACCGGGTCAGAAAATCACTTACATTACGGATGTGGTCGACAGCGCTGAAAACAGGGAAAAAATAGTAAATCTTGCCGCAGGTTCAGATCACCTCTTTATCGAAGCCGTATTTTTGGACCAGGATCGTGAATTTGCCAAGAAAAAGCACCACCTCACCGCCCTCCGGGCCGGACAACTGGCGGCAAGGGCACAGGTCAAGCAGTTTACGGTCTTTCATTTCTCACCCAGATATACGGGAATGGAACAGCGGTTGCAAGAGGAGGCCCGGATAGCAGCTGAGCATCGCCGCCGGCCCGGACAGCAGCCAGTCTGATCGAATAAAAAACTTAATTAAATACAATTCTATTTTTCTGGATTAGCTAATTTCGTTGATGATTCTCCCTGCCTACTATCTTCAAAGATTCACACCCTCGACCTTCCAGGTTTCTTGCTTAGAATCTATCTGTCTGTGTTTGTGCAGATCTACGGCTAATTAATCCCCGAAATCAAAACCTGAATCAGGTAAATAGCCTGATCTCCCGTATTTTCGACCGTCACCAAGCCCTTTTGCGTGATGACCTTCGACATTCCCGGGTCTAAATGAAGTGACTGTCCATCAACGGTCACCCTGGCCGTGCCGCTTACTGCCACCAGGTGCATGACGGCTGAGGCGTCCACGTCCGTCTGCAGGTTTGATGCGGGATAAATCATCAGCCTGGCAACCGTGAAATCCGCTTTTTGTTCGAGCCATGTTCGGCATCCCCAGGGATAATAGATGGTCCGGTGTTGATGATATTCTTTTCTGCCTGTCTCCTTCAGGTGGGCGACAATCGATTTAACATCACGGCTGTGATCGATATCGGAGACAAATATGGAATCCGGCGTTTCCACCACCACCACGTCTTTGAGCTGATTGACGGCAATCAGACGATCGCTTCCCAGAATGAAGCAGCCCCGGGTGTCATTGGCAATCACGTCGCCGTCAATAACATTGAGATCGGCGTCTTTGGGTAAAAAATCATATAAAGACTTCCAGGATCCAATGTCGCTCCAGCCGAAATCGGAAGGCAGCACCACGCCCCGGGTGGTTTTTTCCATGACGGCATAATCGATGGAGATATCCGGCAGTCGGTCATACTCTGCCTTGCTGATGGGGTGATGCGGGTCGAAAATTGCAGTCATCTTTTCGAGAAGATCCGGTTGCCAGGTGCGAAATTCATCCATAATCACGGAAGCCTTGAAAGCAAACATCCCGCTGTTCCAGAAAAAATTCCCGGCCTTGATGTATTGTTGGGCGGTTTTTTTGTCCGGTTTTTCGACAAATCGCTTGACGCGCAGGCCACCTTCGGAGACGGCGGTACCTCCTTCGACATAACCGTAACCGGTCTCGGCATAATGAGGCTGGATACCGAAGGTAACGATGAAGTCTTGATCCGCCAGGCGGATGGCGGCCGCCAGCCGCTCATGAAACTGCTCGATATTACCGATGACGTGATCGGCCGGAAAAACACACAGCACGGCATCTTCTTCCTCGCTCAAGGTATGTAGTACCGCTAGTAGTATCGCTGGAGCCGTGTTGCGGCCGCTGGGCTCACAGATGATCTTACCATCGGCCTGCAGACCGATGTCCTGCATATGTCTGGTCGTCTCATGAAAATGTTGCTCGCCGCACACGATTCTGACATTTTCCGTATCCA
>JASFFJ010000319.1:0-8633 GCA_050124355.1 Desulfobacterales bacterium
ATTTTTGTGGCCACAATCACATTGCGTCGCTGATCGGGGTTCAGCCGCATCCAAGTACCGATAACCCGTTCGGAATTTCCGGAGGCATTATTATATCGATTGGCGGTGTCCCAGAATGTAGCGCCGACCTCAATGGCACGATCAAAAATCCGGTGAGCTGTTTTTTCGTCAACCCTGGCGCCATCCCCTTTTTCCGGACAGCCGAATTTCCAGGTGCCGATGCCGACATTGGCCACCCGCAGGCCCGAGTCTCCTAAAGGTCGATAAGGCATTCCGTTGAATTCATCCACTGCCCACCGGTCGTTGGGGGAAATTTCTTTTTTCTGATTTATTTTCATATGCTGTCCTTTTGCCTCGGTATATATTAATATAGGTGTCAGATTTCTGGTGTCAGGTGTCAGGAAGACAAGTTGCTATATCTTCATACGAAACAATTTTAAGTGTTTGACCGACCGACCGAGAAATTCGCGGTTGGAAACCGCTCCCACAGTCCAAGACAACTCCATGCATCAATATAGAAACTTTTTCGATTTGGCAATCAGCTATGCGGCCAGTGGCTGGTCTGAATGCTGAACACCGACACCTGAAACCATCGGTATCTAATGCAGTTTAAGCGTTTGCAGCCGCTCCATGGCCTCAGACAGATCATCTGCCGGAAGTGTGATGCTGGCGCGCACGTATCCTTCGCCAGCCGGCCCGAAGAAGATACCCGAGGTGATCCACACCCCGGTCTGGTCCAGGACCCATTTTGAAAATTCCAGCGAGTCGCTGAAAGCCGGCGGCAGCTTGGCCCAAACATAAAGCGTTGCCCTGGGACGCTGCAGCTTTAGCCCGATGGCCCGCAGGCCGTCCACGAGGATATCCCGGCGCTTGCGATAGCGCTCGTTGCGCTCCAGCATCCAGCTCTGGTCGGTGGCCAAGGCTTCAATAGCGGCTATCTGGGACGGACCGAAGAGCCCCATGCTGGTATTAAAGCTGACAAAGGAAAGCGCGTCCAACAACTCCGGATGCCCGACCGCCATGCCCAGGCGCCAGCCGGCCATGTTGAAGGCTTTGCTCAGGGTGTTCAGTTCGATGCCCACCTCTTTGGCACCCTCAACGGCTAGGAAACTGGGCGCCTTGTACCCATCAAAGCTGACATCGGAGTACGCGTTGTCATGGCAGACCCAGATGTCGTTTCGCCGTGCAAACTCCACGACGTCTTCAAAAAAGGACAGCGGTGCAACGGCGCCGGTAGGATTGTTCGGGTAGTTCAGCCACAGCAGTCGGGCCCGCGCCAGCACATCATTCGGGATGGCCTTCAGGTCGGGCAGGAAATCGTTTTCCGCTTGCAAGGGCAGAAGATATGCCTCGCCGCCGGCAAAGCGGGTGGCCCGGGCGTAACTGTCGTAAGCCGGGGCCGTTATCAGCGCAATGGCACCCGGCTCCATCACGGTCAAAGCCAGATTGCCTATTCCTTCCTGGGATCCGGCCAGGGGTCGGACTTCGGTGGCCGGGTTCAACTCAACCTCAAAACGGTCCCGGTACCAGGAAGCGACGGCTTCAACGTATCGTGTCTGAAAACTAAATGGATAGCGGTGGTAAGTCGGGTCGCGGAGCGCCTGACAGGCGACTTCTACGATGCTCGGCGGGGTCGGAAGGTCCGGATTGCCTGAAGCCAGGCTGATAGTCTTGACGCCCTGGGCCTCTTTGGCGTTAATCAGTTTTCTGACCATGTGCCAGTGGACACGCTTGACTTCTTGTAATCGGCTGGAAAATTTCATAAATCGGATACTCCTGATACGGAGAAGATAAAATTGAATACTGAAGATTGAAGATTGAAGATTTGTTGAGGTCGCTTTGCTCCATCATTCTAAAATCGACAGTATACCTACATATTAGTCCATTCTTGTCCGCCGTTGGTGTGGCGGATTAGTCATTTTTCAATTTTAGGCATTTCTTTAGGCAACCTGATTATTTCAAAAAAAGATATTGCCACATAAGGCACAAAACAAATTCTAATCCCCCATCGCTTCCATGCCGGCAGCTAATAGCGCCGGACGATCCGGCCAGCAATAGCGATGATCGCATACCACGTCAAGTAAAACCGCAGAACGGTTGCTCGATGCCAGGGCACGGGCCACGGCCTCGGGCAGGTCCCGGGGTGTTTCCACCCGGATACCGACCGCGCCATATCCTCCGGCGATTCGGGCAAAGTCGATGGCGCCGATCTCGTCACCGAATGACCGTTCGTAGAATTCATGCTGCATGGTGGAAATGATGCCGTAGCGGCTGTCATTGAGCACCATGACCAGGATATTGGCCCCGCTTTCGACAGCGGTCACCAACTCGGAGATCGCCATCAGCAGGGAACCATCGCCGGTGATCACCACCACCCGGCGCTCGGGATAAAGCAATTTGGCAGCAATACCGGCGCCCAATTCGCCCCCCATGGCACCCCAGGAAGCTTCCTGGATAAAGCTTTCGCGGTTTCGAATAGGAAGCATCTCCCGGGCCCAGATACTGTGATGCCCCACACCGGCCGTCACGATCGCATCCTCGTCCATGTGCCGGCCCAATTCCATACAAACCCGGCCAAAGTGTAGGGGCTTTGCGTCAGCATATTCGGCCATATTCAGCGTCAGGCCTTTTTGGTATGCCTTGCGGTATCGGAGAATGCGCCCCCGGCGCAATGAATCGATCGAACCGGGAAACTCATTGCGGTATTCGATTAACTGTGAAAGAAACAGCTTGGTGTCAGCGGCTTCAGTCACGGCCAGATCCGGCACCGCCTGCAGCGTAGCGGGTTCATCCAGGGACACCAGGATGGTATTGGGCGGGCCGTGCTCGGCAAGTATAGCGGTCAACAAAGTATTGGAGCGCATCCCGAGTGCCAGCACAAAATCGGCTTCAGCCAGCAGCTCGTTGGCCATCGGGTTGGCGGTCCACTCGCTGATACTGCCAGCGAACAAGTCATGATCCTGATCGATGGCGCCCTGGGCGTATTCGGTGCAAATCACCGGCGTCCCGATCATTTCGGCCAGTGTGCGCAGTTCTCTTTCGGCTGCGGTGATCATCACCCCGCGTCCGGCACACAGCAGCGGCTGTCTGGCAGTTTTTAAAGTGGCCCGAACTTTATCCATCAGCGCCCGGGAAGGTACTTGCTTTTCCACCGGCGATGTCTGATAAGGCGGAATTTCCAGATCCGTTGCCCGAACAATATCCAGGGGGATGTCCACATGCACCGGCCCCGGTCGGCCGCTGACCGCCAGGGCAAAGGCACGCGAGAGCACGCCGGGAATATCTTCGGGCCGCTCGATGCGCACCGACCATTTAGTGATGTCGGCGAACATCCGGTGCAGAAAATCGGGCCGGTCCACGCCGTGAAAGGCTTCGTTGCCGGCGTTCAGGGGCACATCTCCCGAGACGTGGACCATGGGCAACGATGCGGCGTAAGCCTGTGCCACACCGGATATCGAATTCGTAGCGCCCGGCCCGGCGGTCACCAAGACCACGCCGGGACGGCCGGTCAGGTAGCCATACATACCGGCCATGTAGGCGGCATGGCTCTCATGCTTGCTGACAATGGGACGGATTTGGGGTGCGTCGGCCAATGCATCAGTAATGGGCAGTACATGGGAGCCGGTCAGGCCGAAAACATATTCGACCTTCTCTTTTTTGAATGCATTAACGATGGCTTGTGCGGTACTCGTTTTGTAGGTCGTCATATGATTCCTCACCTAAGGAAATTGTCAGATAACGCCTGCGGCGCAACCTGACCTACGAGATTTTTTAGATATGGTATTTGACGATGGTACATGGCGGTGATGAGCACCGTCTACCAGATTATTCTATAACGCACAATGTTGGTCACCGATTGTTTCCGACATTATCATCATTACGTAGGTCAGGGTGCGAGTTCAGTAGGTTGGGTTGAGCATCCCGATATCTTTTGTTGGGTTTCGTTCCTCTACCCAACCTACCTGCTGGCCATTTTTGTGCTATCAGCGAAACCCAACAAATTAGCCCAAAATAAAATTATCCTTCAATTTTTCTCTGTTGGATCTTCATTTTTTAGGTAACCCCTTTTGAGCTGAAAAGACCACATCGCCCCCCAATATGGTCTGCAGCACCCTGATATCTTTAATTTCGCTGTCCGGGCATTTCATATAATCGCGATCGATGACGATAAAGTCAGCCAGTTTTCCTTCACAGATGGATCCTTTGATGTTTTCTTCAAAAGCGGCGTAAGCGGCCCAGATGGTATATGATCTGAGAGCCTCTTCCCGGGTCATCTTTTCTGCGGGATACCAGCCGCCCGGGGGGTCTTCGTCCCTGCTTTGTCTGGTCACCGAAGCGAAAAGGACATGGAAGGGATTGACTTTTTCGACCGGCGCGTCGGTGCCGTTGGGGATGATCGCTCCCGTGTTTAGAAATTTACGCCAGGCATAGGCGCCCTTGATCCGCTCCGGGCCGACGCGTTTTTCCGCCATGTTTTTATCGGAGGTTGCATGCACCGCCTGCATGGCGGGGATGACGCCAAGCCGCTTGAAGCGAGGGATATCTTCCAGGGCGACCACCTGGGCGTGTTCGATCCGGTGCCGGTGATCGGACCCGGGGTTTTTTTGGACGACCTGCTCAAACACGTCCAGCGCCTGCCGGTTGGCGGCATCTCCGATGGCGTGAACAGCCACTTGAAATCCGGCCTCATGAGCCCGTTTTGCCACTGCCAGCAGTCGTTCCCGGGTCACTCGCTGGAGACCCAGATATCCATCTGACCGGTCGGAAAAGCCCTTGATCATTAGCGCACCATGTGATCCGAGGGTTCCGTCAATCGATATCTTAATGCCGCGGATGGTCAGTGAATTATTGTACAAGCCGATCTGTTTGCCGGGCGCATAAAATTCATCGCCCAGGGTCGTACTGCCGTCGGGGATTCTCATAAAAACGTAGAGACGCATGCATAATCTGCCCGCATCATACAGGCGTTTGACGCGTTCGATTGTTTGAAGATCGCTGCCGGCATCATGTCCACTGGTGACGCCATTGGAAAAAAACTCCTTCTGGGCCATTTCAAGCGCTTTCAACGCCTTTGGCTCGCTAAAGGGAGGTATGTTCTCAGACGCCAAAAGTTTCGCCGTGTCAACCAGGACTCCGGTCGGAATGCCATCCGCATCTTTGATGATTTCTCCGCCCACTGGATTATGGGTGTCTTTGCTAATTCCGGCCAATTCCAGCGCTTTCGAGTTGACCCATGCGGCATGGCCGTCGGTTCGTTCGAGGTAGACCGGATGGCCCTGCGAAACGGCATCTAAATCCGCCCGGGTCGGGTAATCTGGTGGATCCCATACTTCCTGATTCCAGCCCCGTCCCTCGATCCATTCTCCGTTTTCAGCGGCATCGGCCGCGTTGCGAACGGCATCAATGATGTCCGGCTTCGGCTTCCAAAAAGCGTCGATTTTCATTTTGATGTTTCCCACATTGCCGAAATGCATGTGGGCATCGATCAGACCCGGCAGTACTGTCTGGCCGTTCAGATCGAAGACTTTGGTATGCTCATCGATATAGCCATTGGCGGTTTCGTTTGAGCCAATGTAGATGAATCGATCATCGGCAATGACCATGGCAGATGCTTTAGGGTTCTGTTCATCGACGGTGTATATATTTCCATTTAAGTAGGCCGTGTCGGCCGGGATCATTGAGTTTTTTTTGGTTGAAATTGCCATATACTGAGCCTCCAATTAATAAATTGTCGCAATCGGATATTTGTCAGAAAAATCTATAATCCGGCGCGTTGTTTTAGCCGCCCTTTCGCTTCGCTCTTTCGACAGACGCAGACGGACGCAGAAATTTTACCGACGTGACCTGCGTCGGCAAAAACAGCAATCCCACTGAAGTAGGATAATATTAACGTTGATGCTCTTCAGCCATAATGCTTTAGCCTGTGATGCCTGTTTGCTAGTAGCCTCGTGCGAAGCCTGCTTGCCCCGGCCAAATTAAATAATCGTCTGCGCATTGTCTGCGTGTGTCTGCGGTTAATTTATCAAGCCTTATCGTATACGTATAAATCGAATATAACTGTTTATTGCTTCAACTCTTTGGAAATGATCCTCCTTTTTCAGGCCAGCACCATTAGCCCAAATCCATCAAAATGGTAGACCCGGACATTGCCCTTGATCTCAAAGGGCGCTGCATCGGCCACGATCTGCTCAAAAGCCGCCTGCACCCGAATCAGGGCTGTTTTTTCAACGTAAGCCTCGTTGTGGGATGGGCAGAGGTGGTTGACTTGGGGCAGCAGGCCCACCAGGTACCGGATCGATCTCTGATACATGTCAAAATCCGACTCTTCAAAGCAGGACCGCACGTTCGTTGCCGAGGATGAGGTACGAAATCACCTCTTCCGTGTGGCTCGGCTCCAGCACAGCGAAGACGCCCTCACTCACCCTGTAAATCTCGAACCAGGGCGACAGGCTTTCCAGCTTCTCCAATCCCCGGTTACCGGCCCTTGGTAATACGTCCGGCCACATCTTCGTCTTCCCAGGCTGATTCATGCTGGTACTCCTTATTATCTGTTTGGATTCACCGCCCGCTTCAGGCTTCGCTCTACGAGCTACGACCCGACATGTCGCTCAAGTCGCAGCGATCGCAGAGAAACTTTTAGTGATATCTAAATTATTATTACTGTATAGACAAATGCTTAATCCTGGTGTTACTCTCCTTCCCACACGATGTTACCGGCAACCATGGTCTTTTCAACCTGAATGTCCTTGATCTCTTCTTTGGGTACAGCAAAGTAGTCACGATCCAGAACCACCATATCGGCCACCTTGCCGGCTTCGATGGCGCCCTTGATGTTTTCTTCGCGGGTGAGCCAGGTGCCGTTGGTGGTGTAGGTGCGCAATGCTTCCTCGCGGGTGATGGCCTCTTGCGGCGCCACAGCGCGGCCTAAGTTGTTCTTGCGCGTCACCAGAGAATAAAGGGCGACAAACGGATTGGCTGATACGGTACTGGGTACATCCGAACTGGACGCCACGACAATGTCATGATCCAGGTACTTGCGAACCGGCTTCCAGTTCAGTGCCCGATCTTCACCCACATCGTTGAAGATGGCATTGCCCTCCCAGTAGATAAATGTCGGCTGGACGACAGTGGCGAGTCGGCATTCGGCCATTTGCTCCAGAGCCCGCGGCGTGGGGAAGTAGCCGTGGATGACGCTGTGCCGTGCATCCGGCCGGGGGATCTCACGGACGACCTCGGCCAGAGTGTCGACGACCATGTCCTGGGCATGGTCACCGCAGCAGTGGATGCCGATATCCCAACCTAGTTCCTGGGCTGTGCGAAAATATTGACGCAACTTATCCTGGGGGATTCGATTGAAGGCCACCAGTTCGCTGTCTCCAACGTAAGGTTCATACATGAAAGCCGTGTGGGGTGTGGTGCCGCCGTCGAGGAGCATTTTCAAGGCACCGATACGCAGCCACTCATTTCCCAGTCCGCTGATGATAGCCGATTCGCTGGCACGATGTTCCAGCACGGCTTCCGTTTCATCATCGCTAAATCCATGCCAGGTGGGCATCAAATTGACGCGGACCGATAATTCACCGTCATTGAAAAACGATTGATAGGCCCGTATCTCCCGGGGATAGAGCCCTGGTTCAATTACACTGGTGATGCCGTAGCGGTGGGCCTCGGCGCAGGCCAGCCTCAGGTGATCTTTCATGTTATCCGCCGACGGTTTTGGTAAAAGACCGCGGACCAGCATCTTGGCGGTAGCCCGCAGAATGCCGTTGGGCTCTCCGTCGGGATCGTGACCGATACGGCCCCCTTCGGGATCGGGTGTTTCCCGGGTCACACCGGCCAGACCCAAGGCACGGCTGTTGACTGCATCCGTATTAAAAAAACGCATCAGGATCACCGGGTGGTCGGCGGTGGCCGGATCGATGTCGTGGCGCGTCGGCAGCCGGTCCTCCGCAAAATTACGCTCGTTAAAACCCTGACCAATGATCCAATCACCGGGGGCAGTGGTCCTGGCCCGTTCCCGGACCAGATCCATCACTTCTTCCAATGACCGGCATTCGTCCAGCCGGATCGAGGACAGTTTAGCCCCCACCGACATCAAATGGTGATGACTGTCAAAAATGCCCGGGATGACCGTCCGGCCGTTTAAATCCAGCTTTCGGGTGTCGGGGCCGGCCAATTCGTCAACCGCTGTGGCCTCCCCCACGGCCAAGATACGACCCTCTTTGATGGCCACCGCCTGGGCGACGGTGTTTTTCTCGTCCAATGTGTAGAAACGACCATTGGATAGGATTAGATCCGGGGATAGATCTTCTAGTTGCATATATATTTCTCCTAAATTGAAAGGTTCAGGGTTCTGGGTTCAAGGGTTCAAAAGTTTAAAGGTTCTGCATTTCTTTAGAGCGTCATTCCGGCGAAGGCCGGAATCCAGCAGCTTCAAAAAATTCTGGATACCGGATCAAGTCCGGCATGACAAATTTAGAGTGTTATGCGAAACCGACAAAGCTTTTCAATGTAGTTTCATACAACCTGTTCTGATTTATCAAACCGAGAACCTTGAACCTCTGAATCCTTCAACCCTGAACCTTCTCTATAGCTTCCCTTCCTTCATAAAACGGGCATTGGTGCCATTGACT
>JASFFJ010000320.1:0-8620 GCA_050124355.1 Desulfobacterales bacterium
AGACCTTTTTATTCGTTCCCTGGCGTTTAAATTTCCCGAACGTGAGCGCAAAGGCCGCGGGAATTCCCAAGAGAAGACAAATGATGGTTCCGGCGCACACCTGAAACAGCGAATTTTTTAAATAGCCGTACATGTTCTCGTCACCTAACACCTTCCGGAAGGTGTCCAGCGTCGGGCTGAAGAACAGCGATGGATTGACCGCATCATGTTCTGTTTTAAAGGCCGATAAATGCATATACAGAACCGGTGAGAAATAGAGTATGGCCACTGTAAAGATGAGGATGGTCAATGCCGTTATCTTTACTGTTTTTTTCAATCGCATGGATCGCTGAATTTCTTGAATCGTCCGCTGGTCACTCATTGCGACCTCCTATTTAATCATAGATTTCGCTGCGTTTTTGAATCGATTTAAACAAAATATTGAGGCCTACCAAGGTCAGGACGACGGTAATGACGGCCAAGGCGCCGGCCCGGCCCACATTCGAGGCATTGAACACTTGCATGTAGACTGCGTAGGGCAGGGTATACGAGCTTGTTCCGGGTCCGCCGGCGGTGGTCACCAGGATTAGTCCAAATTCTTTCACAAGAAAAATGAGCCCTAGCATCATTGCGACGCTGATATGCTTTCGAATCATCGGCAGTTTCACCAAAAAGGTTGCTTGCCACCAATTCGTGCCGTCCACCTCCATGCTATCCCCAATCTCCTCAGGAATACTTTGCAATCCTGCTAACATCATGAGCACAAAGAACGGCATCCACCGCCATGAAAACAGGAAGACGATAACAGCGATAGGGTGATAGCTAATTAAATCGACAGGGGTAAATCCAAAAAATTTGGCAATCACGCCGTACCATCCGAATGTCGTGTTCAAGATCGTGGTTTTCCAGATCACCCCGCTGGCCGTAGACATCACGAAAAAGGGGCCTAATATCAGCGTCCTGGCGACATTTACACCCGGAATGGCATGATCCAGCAGTAGCGCAAGCAAAAAGCCGACGATCGTACATAATGCCAAGGCACAAAATGTAATGAGAATGGTCTGCCAGACAATCATATAAAACTCAGGAATTTGGGGCCAATCCTGGATCCTCAGAAAATACCAAAAGTTTTTAAATCCGTAGAATTTCACTGGAAGGTCGGGGCGGGCCAGGTTCCATCTGAGGGTCGAATAGATGAGGGTTAAGAGAAACGGCACCTGGGTAATAACCGCCACCATTATCATCCCTGGAATTAAGAATAGCCAGTCTTTGTTTTTCATCATGACAAGTTCCTCTTTAGCAGGGTGCCGATGATGGTTTCATAAATCAGAAACACTGAGGAAGAATAACGAAGGACGAAGGACGAGGGACGAATGATGGAATCGCTTCGTAAAATTTTATTAAACCAGGCAGAATTCATTCGACGTTCGATGTTGGACCTTCATTAGTTTCTTTCTCAATCAGATTGGTCTTTTTTTGGCCATAGGCGGCGCACGGATGTGACGGTCTTGCGCCCGCGTCTCTTAGATTTGATATAAAGATTTAAACAACGTTAAGATTTGTCTCTGTTGTCGAAACGACCTGTCAGAGACTGATGGTACGGTCTCTGACGGGTCTGTTTCTTCACAAGACAAGCGCATAATTATTTATATCCGCCGTCTTCAGCCACCTGGTCAAATAATTTCTGGGTTTTACTGATCGCTTCATCCAGGGTAATTTTATCGACCACATAGTCCGCCAGATATTCCGTCATTCGCGTTCCGGCATCGGCAAACTCAGGAATCGCAATATACTGGAGGCCAACATATGGAACCGGCTCCAGGGTTGGTTTGGTGAAATCGGTGGATTCAAGGGTTTTCAAGGTCATCTCGGCATATGGCGCTTTGGCATACACCGGGAGTTTATAGGTTGACGCCCGTGACGCCGGTGGCGTACTGGCCCCGGTGGGATCGAGTTCGACCGTCATTTTGATATAATCTTTTGAGGTCGCCCACAGCATGAAATCAAATACCGCTTGCTTCTTTTCTTGTGACGACTTGGGGTTGATTCCCATCGCCCAGTTCCACAACCAGGAGGTATTCGCTTTCATTTTTTGATGAGGCGGCATGACGTAGCCGACTTTCCCACGAACGGCGGAGCCTTCGGCTTCCAATGGCGGTGCGATAGAGGTGGCATCATAATAAATTCCGGCTTTGCCGGATTGCATCAGCGCGATACACTCGTTGTATGTGTAGGAGAGAATATCCGATTGTCCGGCCTCGCGCAGGATCTTTTTGTACATCTGCCAGGCCGCGCGCTGTTCCGGTGTATCGATGGTCGCATTCCATTCCAGATCGTAGAAGCGACCCCCGAAGGCGTTGACAATCGTGACAAACGGCGCACCGCTCATTCCCCAGCCCGGTGCACCCCGCATGGTCATACCGACGATGCCTTTAGCCGGATCATGAATTTTTTTCGCCAGTTCGTAGATTTCGTCCCAGCTTGGCTCTGCCGGCATGGTCAAACCCTTTTCGGCGAAGAGTTCCTTATTATACATGACAAACGAGGCCTCTCCGTAGAAAGGCAATGCATATACCTCACCCTTATATGACAGCGACCCCACCATGCCCTTGATCAGATCTTCCCGATCATACCACTTTTGCTTTTCGGGCGACAGCGCTTTGAAGTAAGGCTCCAGGTTCTCCAACCATCCGAATCGTGCCCAATTGGCTGCCTCATAAGGGCCGATATAGAACATATCATAGGTCGTCCCGCCGGTCGACGCTTCGGTGGTCAATTTTTGGCGTAAATCATTTTCGGGCAGGACGGAAATATTCACCGTGACACCGGGAGCAGAATACTTTTCTCGGGTAATCTTTTCCATTGCCTGAGAAATTGGATTATTCGCTAAGGCAATATTGATCGTGACATCTTCTGCGAAGACCTGCGCTCCAGTCATCAAGGATAGCAGTATTCCTGCCACTAATACTAAAGCAGTTGGTGTTTTTTTCATGTCAATGTTCTCCTTTCCAAGAAACCATAAACAACTACAATTGATGCTATAGAATTTTCTAAACCAGTTCAACAATGAGATCTTCTCAAGCGGCCCCCGTCACCTCCTTTCTTATCTTCATAGTATCTTTTACGCAAGGCATGGGAACACGTTCATCCCCTGACAGGGGGCCGAACCCTGTCAGGATTCACCAGAGAAAGTTCAGTGCGTAAAATCATTTATTGAATAAACGACATGGCAAATATTGTATATTAAGGGGTTCGAAGTAAAATACGACGACGTCACCCTTGACGCCTTGACCCTGGAGCTCTCCGACAGTTGCAACTTTGGGGTAAAGCCTTGATTTCAGATATAAAATTAATTAGGTCTATTTTCATTAGGATATCTCAGTATTTTTTGTCAAGTCTTATTTTAAAAACACATCGCTTATCGATGACGGCACATGTGACTGAAAAAATAGATCCTGTCAATCCTGTCAGAAAAAAAGATTGGAAATCCTATTCGGACATCTTGCAGGCACGGGCATAGATGCCGATGACGTCCTGTATGCGATTGATGATGATGGCGTTAACATCGTTCGCGATGGCTCCTTCACTGACCGCTTTGTACTGGTTCGGCATATATTGGCTCAGCAGCGACAGGGAAATCGGGTTTTCCTTGAGATTGGAAACCAGTTTCTTAACGGCCTCCTGAATCTTCTCGTTCGGCCAGTAGTAGCGCGAACGGTCGGAGAAGCTGTACTTGCGTTTATACGCTTGTGTGGCCTCATCGCCCGGATAGTATTTCTGCCAATACGTTGGCTCAGAGAGCATTACGGCATCAAGCACGTCACGCAGTTTGGAGATTTCGATGTCCTTCGACGCCGGCATTTCTTCTTCGATCATGGATAGGGCAAATAACGCTTCGCGGTAGCCGAAGGTCAGCCACGGTCCCACCTTGAGGATGCAGAAGTGATCTTCCACCAATTTGGCCAGGCCGGTTTCGGACTGGTAGTCGGTAGAGTGCGCTTCGTAAACAAAACGATCCTGCTTCATGATCTCTTCGCTGAGGTCCTTGGCGGCGTCATGATCGTAGTGGAAAATCCGGTCGTCGCCGAATTCAACGCCCGGCTGAACGACGACACCATAGACGCGGTTCCAAGCATCGGAAAGCCCCTCGGCCTCAAAGGCAGCCCTGGTGATGTCGATGGTCTTGACGGCAGCGAGCGGTGTGGTCGGTGTTACGCTGTCTTCCTTTTCCCGGGCGCCACCCGGAACCGGGACTTCGGTACCGATGATGTAAACCGGTGCCGGCTGGCCGGCACGAAACACTGCGTGGGCTTCTTCAGCAACTTTCGCCATGGCGGCGGCACGCGCTGCAACAATCTCATCGGCCAGCGGCCGATGGCGATCACCTTCGTCGTCGGCGCAGAACATGGAAGTGTCGAGGTGGATCTTCTGATATCCGGCCTTCACGTATTCTTTGATCAGTTCCAGCGCCTTTGCCATTGCAGGCCCGGCATTTTCGGACTGCCATGCGTTCGGGCCAAGGTGGTCGCCGCCGAGCAGGATATTGTCCTTGTTGTAACCGACTTTGGCGGCGATACCGTGGACATAGTCCACGAAGTCGGCCGGCGTCATGCCGGTGTATCCACCGAACTGGTCAACCTGGTTGGAGGTTGACTCGATCAGCAGGATGGAACCGTCTTGTTTCGCCTGAAGCATGGAAGCTTCCAGCACAGTGGACTGGGCGGAACAGACGGAGTAAATACCCGTCTCCTTTCCAGCACGGTTGTCGGCCAGAATCTGTAAGAATTCATCTACTGCGCTCATTGAGATCTTCCTTCTTTCCGACGGACAGCACATTGGTAAAACCCATCGATGACCACGGCTCTTAAAATATAGCCAGCCATTGTTTAACCCTATGTTGTATAAATTTTTACCCTCTCATGTTGTGTAAAATTATGACAGCCACTTTGTATGAGACGATGCTGGATACTTGATGCTGGATATTCAGGATGGTACCGAGAGTGAGATTTAGAAACATCCAGCATCTCTCCGAGGCGTAGGCTCTGTAGTCTCTAAGAGCCGGAGGCCAGAAACCAGTATCTAGGATCAAGTAATATTATCAATGGTTTTCAACACAACATTTTTTAGGCGCACAAACTACAGGGTTAAACTTTGGTCCATATAGCCCTATGCGCGGAAGGTAGCGGCCTTGCTGCCGCCAAGAAAAATTGATTCTACATCGTGGATATTCCCCAGTCCTCTAAATCGCACTTTCCAGATTTCGCCGTTCTTGGCGATCTCGTGCGGATAGTCGGGCAACGTTTGTTCGAGGATTGCCTTGATTATGCGCAGGGTAACGGCATGCGTTACAGACATAATGCCGTCGACCTCGAGGGATGCCAATGATTGGAAAAACGGCTTCAAACGGTTGGCGATCATTTCATAGGATTCGCCCCCACCCTCGGGGACCCATTCCCAGCGCTTTGAACGCTCGTGCATGTAGTCCGAGCGGTCCTTCAGTTCGGCGTAGGTCATGCCTGAAAATACACCCAGATCCTGCTCAGTGATGCGCTCATCGGTTTCGACATCCAGACCAAAGGCCTCGGCGATCGGCTGCGCGGTTTGCTGGGCACGTATGAGCGGAGAACAGAAAATGCGGTCGATTTTAGCGATGCCCTTAAATTCGGAGGCGATTGCGACAGCCACCTGCCGTCCCTTTTCGGTGAGCGGATAATCCTGCCGGGCCGCAAGGATGCCCTTTAAGTTTGCTTCGCTTTGCGCGTGCCGGATAAAATAGATGGTTTTCATAAAGGCGACCTGGTGAAACTATACTCAAATCACCATGGAATTGCAATTCCAATAGCAAATTTCAGAGCGATTCGACCGAATTTCATTATTGTTGGCGCAGCCACGGACATTTGTACTAGATCAGATTTTACGATAAGATAGCAGTCCTGAAATTAGTATTGACAACAAATTCCGCTTTGGCTATCAGGAAACAATACACAACGCACCATTTTAATACATTTGGAGCAACCATCAAATGAAACGTCTCGACGGAAAATCAGCTATCATTACGGGTGCCGCGCGTGGTATCGGCAAGGCCTTTGCAGCAGCTTATGTCCGAGAAGGTGCAACCGTGGCAATTGCAGACATTAATTTTAAGGGGGCTGAAAAGGCAGCCCTGGAAATCGGTGCCAATGCGTATGCGATCCACCTCGATGTGACCGATCAATCCTCCATCGATGCCGCCGTAAAGACGGTTGAGAAGCATTCAGGTGGGGTAGACATTTTGATCAACAATGCTGCAGTATTCGATCTCGCACCGATCAGTGAGATCACTCGCGAAAGTTATAATCGGCTTTTTTCGATCAATGTCGCGGGTACCCTGTTCATGCTTCAGGCGGTGGCGAAATCAATGATTGCCCGGGAAAAAGGGGGCAAGATTATTAATATGGCCAGCCAGGCAGGGCGGCGCGGCGAAGCGCTGGTTGCCATCTATTGTGCGACCAAAGCTGCCGTGATTAGTCTGACCCAATCGGCAGGCTTGGACTTGATCCGGCACGGCATCAATGTAAATGCCATTGCACCCGGCGTGGTGGACGGTGAACACTGGGACGGGGTGGATTCACTTTTTGCCAAATACGAAAACCGACCGATCGGCGAAAAGAAACGTCTGGTCGGTGAAGCCGTGCCCTTTGGCCGGATGGCAGCTCCTGAAGACCTGACCGGCATGGCCGTGTTTCTGGCTAGCGCTGAGGCTGACTATATTGTGGCCCAGACATACAATGTCGACGGTGGAAACTGGATGAGCTGAGACGGATGGGCCGGCCGGTAAATTGAAGACTGAAGATTGAAAATTGAAGATTTGTGTTATTCTATCTATTGTCAGGAAGGCGAGTTGCTAAAGCCTCATATGAAACTACGCATGAGATTCCACCTGGCCGAAACCATGAACAGACTGTAGGTTAGGTTGCGCCGCAGGCGTTACCTGACAATCTGCGGGTGGTGACAGATAAAGGGATTCGTCAGGGAACTCGCTTCGCTCGCACCCTGACCTACTAAAAGACCGTTCTGATCGCTTCCTGAGTTTATTTTCCGATCAAACTGGACGCTTTTTAAGCCAGCAGCTGCGCTGAACACTGACACCTGAGACCATCATTATCTGACAACATGTTGTCAGATAAAATCCGGTAATGACCTAATTTAAGAAGGGAGAACCCTTATGTCCATAAGACTTGCCGCTCAGAACCTCGACGCCATTTCGTCATCCATCACCAAACCCAGCTATGACCGCTCAGCGCTCTCGGCCGGCATCGTGCATTTCGGTGTCGGCAATTTTCACCGCGCCCACCAGGCGGTATATCTGGATTCACTTTTTAGCACCAACCGTGATCACGGGTGGGCCATCGTCGGTGCCGGCGTCCTGCCATCGGATGAAAAGATGCGGAGGGTCCTCGCTGGTCAGGATTTTTTGACCACCGTGGTGGAGCAGTCAGCAAGCCGCAGTTCCGCGCGTGTTACCGGTGCGATGATTGATTTCCTTTCCCCCAATGATCCAGCGGCCATCATCCGTATGCTGGCTGACCCTGCGATCCGGATTGTGTCGTTGACCATCACGGAAGGTGGCTATTTCATCGATCCCGCCACGGGCGCTTTTGACACCAGTAATCCTGAAATAACGGCGGACGGGGCCACGCCCGAGAGCCCCAAGACCGTTTTCGGTTTGATCGCTGCGGGGCTCAGACGACGGCGTCAGGCAGGCATCCCGCCATTCACGGTCATGTCCTGCGACAACATCCCCCATAATGGGGTTGTCGCCTGCAACGCGGTGGCCGGCCTGGCCAGGCTTTCCGATCCAGAATTGAGCCAATGGATTCTCGACCAGGTGGCCTTTCCAAACGGCATGGTGGACCGGATTACTCCTGCCACCGGAGATCGAGAGCGGGAAATCTTAACCCGGGATTTCGGTATTGAGGATAATTGGCCGGTTTTCTGTGAAGACTTCACCCAGTGGGTGTTGGAAGACAATTTCCCTGCCGGTCGACCGGCACTTGAGCGTGTCGGGGTGCAATTTGTACCCGATGTAACACCCTATGAGAATATGAAGATCCGGATTTTAAACGGCGGTCATGCCATCATCGCTTATCCAGCAGGTTTGCTGGATATCCACTTCGCCCACGAGGCCATGGAACATTCTCTGATTCGCGGTTTGCTCCAAAAGATCGAGCGAGAGGAGATTATTCCTGTGGTCCCGCCGGTGCCGGATACAGATTTACAAGAATATTTTAAGAAAATTGAGGAGCGTTTTGCCAACCCCAAGATCGGAGACACCATTCGCAGACTATGCCTGGATGGCTCCAATCGCCAGCCCAAGTTTATTATTCCCTCCATTGCCGATCGGCTGAAGTCAAACGAGGACGTCACCGGCCTGGCCCTTGCATCGGCGCTTTGGTGCCGCTACTGCTATGGTGCGACTGAAAGTGGTAAAGCAATTGAGCCCAATGACCCCAACTGGGATCGCCTTATGTCTGTCGCCCGCACTGCCAAAGACGATGCAATGACCTGGTTGAAGATGGAAGACATCTACGGTGACGTCGGCAGATCCGACGAATTTCGCAAACAATTTACAATCATGTTGAAGGCGATTTGGTCGGAAGGG
>JASFFJ010000321.1:0-8610 GCA_050124355.1 Desulfobacterales bacterium
AAAAGAATTCATTGCCAATACAATGCTGGGGATTGAATACCTGTGGGGCGCTCCGGTGCGGCTTGAAACCAGTGAAGTAATCCCGGCCGCACCCGTGCAGGCACGAATTCCCATTCCGGGCTTAACCATGCCGCTGGAAGAAGATCCTGGTGCAAAAGAAATAAAATGGCAGCGGGTCGTGTACACAATGAAAGACCGCAAGCTGTCCAAGGAAAACATTTAGGCCAAGTGAGTCTAACCGAAATGGGATGGCATACGTAGTCCGATCATGGGCATAAAAGGAGCCAAAGGCCATAAGAAAAAATGAAGATCATCAAAGAATTGAATAAACAATCGGGAACTGATACGGCGCTTAACCAAGATGATGATTCTGCCGCAATGAACATTAAAAATGCCATGGCCAACCTCAACCATAGTATGAGCAAGTTTGAGCGGCGCTCTTCCATTCCATTTAAAACCTTTCTCAACGAGCTAGTCGCCGATCCATCGGTTGTGATACGCAATGTTTTCCAGATCTTCCACGATATGATCAAAGCCTATGTGGGGGAAGGTGTCGAGGAATATCCGGATGATCCCGAATCCATTCATTATGTACTGTATGACTGCAACAAACTGTTCGTCGAAGGTTCAGATTATCCGTTTTTTGCCGATCGTCTCTTTGCCAATCGTTTGATTAGTCTGGTGGAAGCATTAAAGCGAGGTGCTCAGCAAAACAAAATTTATATTTTCAAAGGTCCCCCGGGTTGCGGCAAAAGTACTTTTCTCAATAATCTGCTGATGAAGTTCGAAGAATATGCCAACACCAATGCCGGCTTACGGTATGAAACGGTATGGCATTTCGACCGCAATATCTTGAAGGGCTTTCAAGATTTCGATACCCATCCGCTGCTCGAAAAATTAATTCAACTTCTGGAAACTACTTCTCCCGATCAGACCGAACAAGCGTCTGACAAAAATTCGCGAAATTCCTTACAGGGTTCTGAGGCATATGCGGCCGCGCACTTCACGCCACGCCTGCTGGACGATATCATCGAGGTGCCGTGCCCAAGCCATGATAACCCCATTTTGATGATTCCCAAGCACCATCGCCGGGACTTCTTTGACGATTTGTTTGAAAACAACGAGTTCAAGTGGAAGTTATCCACGGAGAAAGAATATGACTGGGTATTCAGAGACAGTCCCTGCACCATCTGCAGTTCCTTATATGAAGCACTTTTGGATCGTTTGCAAAGCTCTCAGAAAGTTTTTGACATGCTCTATGCACGCCCCTATCGTTTTAACCGTCGTATGGGAGAAGGCATCAGTGTCTTTAATCCGGGTGACAAGCCTTTAGGGCAAAGCGTCATGAGTAACCCCATTTTACAAAAACACATCAACAATCTTCTAAGAGACAGTAATCGGGTTCAGTACATCTATTCCCGCTATGCCAAAACCAATAACGGGATTTACGCTCTGATGGACGTAAAGTCTCATAATACCGAACGACTGAGTGAGCTTCACAATATCATCAGTGAGGGGGTTCATAAGGTAGAAGATGTCGAAGAAAATGTGAATTCGTTGTTGCTGGCCGTCATGAATCCGGAGGATGAAAAAAACATTCAAGAGTTTCAGTCATTTTTAGACCGGGTGGAGTACATCACCGTCCCCTATGTCATGGATCTGGCCACTGAAGTTGAAATTTATCGCGAAATATTCGGTAAACACATCGATGAACGCTTCCTACCAAGAGTTCTGCATAATTTTGCCCGGGTCATCATTTCATCCCGTTTAAATCAAAAATCTGAAGCCATGCTCGAATGGATTGGCGATCCGAATAAATACCGCCTCTATTGTGACGAAAATCTACAATTGCTCAAAATGGAAATTTATACGGGGTATATTCCCGCTTGGCTCAGCGAAGAGGACCACAAGAATTTGACCGCTAAGTTGCGACGTAAAATTATCGCCGAGTCGGAAAAAGAGGGTGAACATGGGGTTTCGGGACGCGATTCCATTAAAATTTTCAATGAATTTTACTCTGCCTACGCCAAAAAAGAAAAACTGATCAACATGTCGGATCTATGTAAATTTTTTACGAAGATTCATGATAGCGTAAAAGATTTGATTCCCAAAGGGTTCCTAGACTCATTGCTTCGCATGTATGACTATACGATTTTGCAGGAAGTTAAAGAGTCACTCTACTACTACAATCAAGAGCAAATCTCCAGAGAAATCCAAAACTACCTGTTTGCGATTAAT
This sequence comes from Desulfobacterales bacterium, assembly GCA_050124355.1. Taxonomy (GTDB): domain Bacteria; phylum Desulfobacterota; class Desulfobacteria; order Desulfobacterales; family JAFDCJ01; genus JAFDCJ01. The sequence goes on from JASFFJ010000321.1 coordinate 2,239, forward strand.
TTCGAAATCGATGCGCTTGAAACCTGTACTTATACTGGAGAAAAATTAGCAATTACTGAAGAATTCCTCGACGGTATCGAAGGCCGACTGCTGGGAACAAAGACAGACAGTAATCAACGCAAGGCATTTCGCAAGACTTCTCAAAAAGAATACACCACCAAAACGTTAACCCAGGAAATTATGGTGGACGGGCTGCCCATTACGGAGACAAAGATTTTCCAAACCATGCATGATCGATATGTATATAATCTAAAGGAAAAAGTGTTGGACCCGTTTTTGGAAAACGAAAATTTCCGCAGGGCCATAAAGGACTACAACAACGAAGATTTTAAAACCTATGACAGGCGCATCAGAGATGATGTAAGTTATTTGATTGACAATCTCTGCAAAAAATATCGTTATGCCGAGCAGGGTGCAAGAGAAGTCTGCATATATGTCATTGACAATGATCTGGCGAAAAAATTTTCCAATCCCTAAGTCCATTGATTCGTAAATACGATGACGTATATACTCACTCAGGACTTTAGGTAGAACCTATTACGAAGCAATAAATTCCCGCTTCGCTCAATTCGGTAACGTCGTTTCCGAATTTATCTGAGCTTTCAAGCAATCACAATATTCATCAAAAATATAATACATACATCGATCAGCAAATCTAGATTTCTCATAAAAGCAGCAGCCGGCCTGCTGATTCCTACTGTCGGCTGTACAAATCGACATTTCTTCCTGCTTACAAAAATTAACTGTCAGAGAAGACATTACAATCATCCCTCCATGTAAGAGATTTTTCCCAGTTGATTGGTTCCAAGAGATTTTTCCATTTTACAAAGAACTATTGGTAACAGACATCACAAAATCCATCGGCGAGAATAACTAGGAGGCTCTATTTTCGGACTGGAATTTGCGTATATTATTATTATCGGTTGGAAAGAAACATTTCTTAAATGAAGTCAATAAATTTAGCAGCATAATTTATGCCAGAATTAAATCAAAATCACAGCTAACAGAAAAAAACACATTGTACTGATATTTTAAGGAAAAATAGTTGCCTTCAAATAAGGACATTTGAAACAACCCCGCCATAACGTCAATGCTTTGACTAACTAAGGTTTCAGGTTTCATTGTTCGTAGGTTAACTCATTGCTCTGGTTGCAGTTCGGATTTATCTGCTTATTTTAACTGTGCTGAATCAAATAAGCTAATTTCAGGAATACTGACCTCATTCGGGAAAAATTTTCGAGAGACGCTGATTTCGATGGGACCTACAAAAATTTAGAATAACTATGCGTAAATTTTTCAACACATCAGTATTTCTGAATTAAAGGTTTAAGAATGTTCAAGGATAAAGAAATATGGCTGGATGATGAAAAACGCAAAAAGCAGCTGGATAAAACCGCGGATAGGGCCGAGTCTACCTTTTTTGGATTTCAGCGGGTAGCCCGCGATCGGAAAGCCGACCGGGTTTTGCAGCATTTTAATTCAGTGGCTCAGCACTACGATTTCATGAACACCTTGTTGAGTTTCGGGATCCATCATCTTTGGAAACGCAGTGCGATCCGGATGCTAGAATTGGCACCCGGCGATCATATTCTTGATGTCTGCGGCGGTACGGGCGATCTGGCTATTCTGGCCGCTAGACATCTCGGCCCGGAGGGTGGTGTAATCGTCTACGACATTAACCGTGCTATGATAAAAGCGGGTTTGCATAAAGTTGCCAACAAAGATATTGAGGACCGGATACGTTATGTTCAGGGCGACGCCGAAAACATCTCTTTTCCTGACCGACATTTTGATGCTGCCATGGTTGGTTTCGGTATTCGCAATGTCACCAATGTGGAAAAAGGGTTTGAAGAGATGTTCCGGGCTTTGAAGCCCGGTGGAAGAATGATGTGTCTGGAATTTTCGAAACCCACATTTCTGCCGTTCCGGAAATTATACGATTTTTATTCATTTTATATTATGCCATTTCTGGGGGAACTGATGGCCGGTTCTCGCAGCGCTTACACCCACCTTCCAGAATCCATTCGCATGTTTCCAATGCCCGATGAACTTTCGGAATTGCTGAAGGATATTGGATTCTCCCGCGTTAACTACAAGAGCCTCACCAACGGCATTGCAGTAATACACCTGGCAATCAAGTAGTTTGCCCTGAGAATCGAAGCACCCGATCGACGTATTGAATGGTTTCGCGGTAGGGGACATTTCCTGCAAATTTTCTTACGGTGCCGGGTCCTGCGTTGTACGCCGCCAGGGCCAGCTTGACATCACCGCCGAAACGGTCGAGCATTTTGCGCAGATAGTGGGCGCCGCCGTCGATATTTTGTTCAATATCATGAGGTTTTGTGACACCGAGCTCTTTGGCCGTGGCCGGCATCAGCTGCATCAGCCCCTGGGCGCCGGCATGGGAGACGGCATCTACCTTAAAATTCGATTCTGCCTGGATAACCCCTCTAATCAATTCTGGAGATAAATTGTATTTTCTCGCTGCCTTCTGAATGCTCTTTTCAATTTTTTGGCGCTCGCGGGCTTTGGATATTTCTTGTGATGACCTGACAACGGGCAGACGCGCGGCTGATGCAGACGTTTTATCCGAAAGGGCGGAAGATGTCTTATTTCCAGGCGAGGTTTTGTCTGCGGCCAGGACTTGCCGGTCGGGGGACCTGGTTTCTTTTAATTCAGGAGATATCAATTCTGGTGAACGTTGATAGCGGCTTTTGACCCTGAGTGGGTTTGCCAGATAATCCACAATGGTCAATCCGGTGGATTTAACCTTTGCATGTCTCCCCCCTTGCATCTGCAGGGATGCCAGCATCCGGTGAAACGTCGTGGTTCCGGAGCCAGTTGTGTTTCGCGGAGAACGGGAATAAACTCTTCGGGTTTTTTGTTTTCCAACAAATACCTGGTCAAAGTAGTCCCTAATGGTTAAATGATCACCTGTTGACATTTATGCCCCTTCTCGCAGTAAGTCACGGGTTCAAAGGTACGGGTCCAAGGTTTCATTCTCGTCCATGGACAGCAAATGGTATGCGAATTTACAAGAAAAGCGTCAACTTAGTCAGGTCTAATAAAAAATTTGAAACCAAGATGGCATTTATGGGCAAAATGAGCAATTTGAACGAAAATTTCGGGTCTTTAATGCCTTCTTTGTCCTTAACCCTGAACGTTGAACCCTGAACCTGTAAACGGTTAATTCTTTTCTTATCAATTTGGTCCAACCATCTTGAAGCAATAATCATTCCATAATATAAAATAGCCAAAAATTACATTATTTCAGAGTGATAGTCGACTTCTGCCGCGCTGGATCCAATCTTGCGAATGGGTAAAAATTTCCTTTAGCGTCAAGTTCACTTCTTTTGCCGGTAAAGATTTCCTCAACTAAAAAGGTTCCAGGTTCAGGGTTCAAGGTTCAAAGGTTACAACCGATGGATACGGCTTCTAATATTAATCAAAATGCGTTATACCCACCATACCCATTTGAGTAAAAATGGTTTATAGCCAATTTAAAACACGATTTCTTTGATACAAGCTGTACAGGGAATTTTCAACCCGGAACGTTGAACCCAGAACCTGGAACCCCGTAGGTATGTAAATTATTTCCCATGTCCCCTTATTGATACCCGCTATTGTGAAATATTTTTCCCAATCAGGAAATCAAAATTATTGATAAATTTAACTAACATATTGAAAAAATTTAACTAATTTCAATTTCAGATATGTGCATATTTTTTGCATCGCCGTTTTTATCAGGTGGAAATTATCAAAGTGAAAGGCGGAAGTTCATTTTTCTGAATGGTGGATCTGATGGGGCTTAATCTAGGATTTGTTTCCACGCGCTTCGCAGGTATTGACGGTGTTTCTCTTGAGGCTTCTAAATGGGCCCAGATTTTTGAGGGTGAAGGACATAGTTGCCATTGGTTTGCCGGTGAATTAACAAAAAGTAGCATTGTAAGCCTATTGGAAACCCGGGCAGATTTTAAATGTGAACGAAACCAGTGGGTCAACAGCCAATTATTCGGCAATCATAAAAAGTCTTTTCAACTTTCTAAAATCATTCGTAATTATAAATCAATCCTGGCATCAAGGCTAAAAATATTTATTGATTTGTATGGCCTGGATCTTTTAGTCGTCGAAAACGCATTAGCGATCCCCATGCACATTCCCCTGGGATTGGCGCTGACAGATGTGATTGCAGATACAGGGATTCCGACGATTGCCCACCACCATGACTTTTACTGGGAAAGGCCACGCTACCTCCCGTTAAATGGGAACAAAATATATATTCACCGGGCATTCCCGCCCAAGTTGCCCAATATCGAGCACGTCGTCATAAACTCTGAGGCTCGGCAGGAGCTCGCCCGCCGTAGGGGAATCGTGGCAACCTTGATCCCAAATGCAATGGATTTTGAGAATCCGCCAATTGTTGATAAAGAGCGGGTCAAAGCCTTTAGACGTTCAATCGGATTAAAGCCGGACGATGTGATGTTCTTGCAGCCCACCAGAATTGTAAAAAGAAAGGGCATCGAATTCACCTTGGAATTAATAAAAGCGCTGGACCACCCCAAATACAAGCTAGTAATATCTCATGAAGCCGGTGATGAGGGCTTTGAATATGTTGAATCGATTAAGCAACTGGCTGCTAGTTACGGAATCCAGGTCCTCTTTGTAGATAAAATAGTTGAAGATCCGTTTGCTCGCCCATCGAATAGATATGATCGTTTTTCTCTTTGGGAAGTTTACCAGGCGGCTGATTTCATCACATATCCCAGTTTGTATGAGGGTTTCGGTAATGCATTCCTTGAAGCGATCTATTTCGGTAAACCCATCCTGGTCAATCGCTACAACATTTTCGTTGATGATATCGAGCCGAAGGGCTTTGACCTGGTGACGATGGATGGCGTCCTGTCCGGCGAAGTGGTTAAAAAAATACAAAAGATTGTGCACGATAAAGAGCGACAGCAGACAATGGTGGATAAAAATTATCGGATCGCCCTTAACTATTATTCCTATTCCTATCTTCGCAAGCAACTACTTCAACTAATGCCGAATTTATTTGAGCCTAATTGCCTACCCCATAATGAGCTTCCTCGATCTGCGTTAGGCAGCTGAAGTTTTTGGGCTTCGGTGCAGTACCCGCAGCTGTTCATTATTGAATGCGTGTCACCAAAAATCCCGCAGACTACCTTGTTATAATTTTAAGCTAGGTTGTTACATTCTTCTGATAAATTTCAGTCAATTCCATTCAATTCATCCATATTACCCATGCCGCCTGTGACTGTAATCCGGTTGATCTTACTGGTTATTCGTTATATGAAGCGAAAAAAAAATCAATTGGAGCTAAACTCAAATACTGACCAAAGGAGGGTCTGTGAATCTTGTTTTGGCCATTGATATCGGTACCGGTAGCTGCCGCAGCGCTGTATACAATCAACAATTGCAGTGTCTGAGCAATGAGATCGTTGAGTATACAACCCGTTATCCTCAACCGGATTGGGCCGAGCAGGAACCTGAAGTAATTTTCCGTTCGGTTTTGCGGGCAATTGAGGTGGCGGTATCCAAATGCCATCAGGATCCAGATAAAATCATTGCACTCACTCTGGACTGCTCGATCCACACCCTTCTGGGACTGGCCAAGGATTTTTCACCAATAACACCCAATATCACATGGGAAGATTCCAGAGCCCGTCATCTGGTAGAGAGCTGGAAGCGGCAAGGCTTGGGGGCTGATATTTATCAGTTGACTGGATGCCCCCTGCATCCCATGTATGCCTCTGCCAAGATCGCCTGGTGGCGGAAGCACCAGTCCGATCTTTTCCGGCGCATAATCACCTATGTATCCGTGAAGGCGTTCGTTGTCCACCGTCTGACAGGGGCCCTTTTGGAAGACTTGGCAACGGTATCCGGTTCCGGTCTGTTGAATATTCATAAGCTGGACTGGGAAGGTTCGGTTCTTTCTTTGGCCGGTATTTCCAGAAATCAGCTGCCGCCGGTGGTTGATCCAACCGTATCCATCGAGTCCATCCTTCCCGAGATCAGCCGCCAAACGGGACTGCCCGTTTCAACCCGTGTCATTATCGGATCATCCGATGCCGCCATGTCCAGTTTGGGCTGCGGTACGGTTGAATCCGGTCAGATGACGGTAATGATCGGAACCAGCGGGGCGGTTCGCAGACTGGTTCGACACCCGACGCTGGATCCACAGCAACGGACTTTCTGTTATTATATGGGCAATCAGTTATGGTTCGCCGGGGGAGCCATTAACAACGGAGGAATTGCGCTACGCTGGTTCAGAGACAATTTTGGGGAACGGGCCAGGGTAGAAGCCCAAAAAACAGGCGCTTCGGTATATAAGATTTTGTGTGACTATGCCCAAAA